>JANMNK010000493.1:0-5938 GCA_031373875.1 Pirellulaceae bacterium
CATCGCTGAGTATTCGCAAACACATGGGGTGCCCTTGTGTGCGAGGAGGATTGGACAGTTTTTGGAAAGTCGGCCCTGTCGGCGATGACAAATTTTGCGTCATGTAAATTCCGCCGGCTGTGGAATGAACAACGCTCGCATACATTTTGTTGCTATTGGCCGGATCGAACGCCAACCAAACTACAGGATGCCCAAAATCGAAGAATGGCTGCCACGTATTGCCATCGTTTGTCGACGCAACGATCATTCCGGTCCCGCCGTCGATGCGGCTATCTTGCAAATAGGTCGACTGGTACAAATCGTGGACCGTCGACGTTGCGGCGAAAAGAGTACCGCTCACGGGATGTTCGACAACATGGTAGGTCGAGTTATGTGGCAATCCAGCAGACGATCCGACGATCCACGATAATCCCGCGTTGCGGCTTTGAATTCCGCGGATGTCGCTGAATCCAGCGATCACCGATTGCGAGCTTGCCCAGTGAAGCCACCAGCAGGAGGTTTGCTCGATGCCGGATGAAGCATAGGCGCGACCCGTCGGCGTCGATGCCCCGGCAGCGTTTTGGTAATTCGGTCTCACGTAAACTTGTCGCCAACTCGTTCCACCGTTATCTGAAACGTGAGCAAATCCGTAGTCCGTCACAATCAGTCGATTGGGATCGGTCGGCGAGACCGCGAAACCAAGTGCCGTTTCACTCCAGGACCACGCCAAATCTCCGCCGTCCCCCATCCAGCCCGTCGCAACGTTCTGATTGTTTTGCGTTTGCAAAGTGGGCGCCCAACTCGTTCCGCCATCGGACGATTTCAATACCGAGGGCCTCCCGTTCTGCGAATTATGACCTGCGAGATAGACTGAATTGATATTGGTTTGCGACATACCAACAAAGAACGGTTTGTCCGGGAAATTCGAGTTGCGAACGCGTGCCCACGGTCCTGCTCCAAAATTCAAGCGATAAACACGTGGTGTATTTCCGCTATCGACGATTTCCGCCCCGGTAATTCCGCCCCAAACATTTCCTGCAGGAAGCGTCACACCGATCAAGCGAATTTGCGTTCCGGTTTTCGCGCCAGCCAGCGACACGAGCGACTCATTGGCGGGCAGTCCCGCAATACTGTTAAGCCCAAAGGATGCGCCGTTGTTATTGGAAAACAATAGACCTTTGTTCGTACCAACAAAGATCCTTCCGCCATCCCAAAACACACCAGCCAAATGAACACCATTGTTCGGATCGTTCGCATCAAAAATTATGCTGAATGTTTGGCCCGAATTGTTCGAAAAATAAAGCTTGTCCCAGGTCGCTAGGATCAAGCGATTTTGCGTATTTGGATCTGCGAATAGTGTGAACGTTTCACCCAACGCCGGATCACCCGCTAAAGCCAAGAACGTCCCACCACCATTTCCACTCCGCACCGCCATCCGTTCGCCGAAGAAACCAATCTTAATCGCGTACAAGACATTCGGATTACTCGTAAAACGAACTTGGGTATCGACTCCTCCGCGAAGCTGTAAGAACGGCAAGGCCTGCCAATTTGCCCCGAAATCCGTCGAACGAAAGACCCCTGTCATGTCCGTCGCCATATAGATGCGATTGGGATCAAAGGGACTAATCGATGGCGAATACAACGCTCCCCCACCTCCAATCCCTCTAGCCAACCAAGATCTCGGTGTCTGCGATTGAGCGTCAACACTCATAAAGCAAGCAATTGCAAAGACGCTCGACACGATATAAAAGACGCGATTCGCAACCTGCATTTCGACCTCCGTCCCAACGGCAAACCCGCTTGACTATAAATTCTCACCGACCGAACACCGATGATCCTGTGCTGACCATCGTAGCGTAGCTGGAATAAAAAAAGCAAACAAACGGCAGAAGTCTTTCGCGATTAAAGTCGGCGGCGGTAGTTGAGGAACTTCACCCGCATTCGTCTATTCCCATACACCATTCATTAACGCAGGCGCCATGAACAAGTACGCAATCAGTGCGATAACGAGAAATATCCAAACACCTGCCATCGAAAGTCCGCACTTTCTCGCCAGCCAAAGCATGTGCTTTTCGCAAACTGCTGTCAGGCAGACGAAACCAAACCCGCTGACGACCATTGCTATCAGCAATCGATCGCCGTACCACCTGCCGTAACCAGACGGAATGAAGAACAAATATGCGACCGCATGTCCCAACATCAGTCCGACAACAACGGCCGGTATCAACAGGCCAAAAGGTGGGGCTTGCATTTGAAACCTTTTTTCACTCTCGTCTCAGTTTTCTCGATATCGATCAGACTAGGTTTGTTGCTTGGCGAGTGGAATTCGAAAAGGGATTCGATTTTGAAATTGATTTAAACGGCTTGCTCTTTCAGGTTTCTCGTTCTCGGGAGCCAAGTCGAGGGCCATCTGTGCATACTTGCAAGCAGACTCGAAGTCGCCGACTTCGGCCCACGCTGCAGCACACACACTGACGCCTATCCAATCTTTCCATTCCGTTTGGGTACAAATAGTTGCGGCGTTTTCCAAAGCCTTTCTACCGTCACGAATACCATCTTCAGGACAGCCAGCTTGAATTCGAGCGATGCTAATAGCTGCCATTTTCTGAGAGCGATCGAGTTCGTATGATTGTCGATAGTCATCGATGGCCTGTTGCCAATTACCTAGTTCTTCATTGGCACAACCGCGAAAGAACGCTGCTGTGGCATGTTGCAATTCGCTAAATTCGATGCCATTTAGATCTTCGAGACTGCCCAAATAATCTTCTTGACCCAGGCGAATAAATCCGCGATATGCCCTAGCAACTTCCTGTGTTGGGTTAATAGATAGGGCCTGGGTCAAATCAAGATTTGCTTGTTCAAAATTTTCGCAACTGTAGTAAGTAGCACCTCGATTCGTCCAATATACTGCTTCCGAGCCATCAAGTTCCAAAGCTTTAGTAAACAGGTCGATGGCAATCGTGTGCCGATTCTGCAAAGCCATTTTCAGTCCGTAATCCGATAATGCCCGAGCCAAAATCCATCGCCCAAAAATTATTCGCGATAACCATATTAATCGCCCTGAGCAGATCGTTGGGATAATTCTCTTTGCAGTCCACAACTTCAGTCGCTGCCATCGCACGTTAATCGCGGGAACTAAAAAGTTGGCCACCAGAACGGCTACTAAAATGGATGCCGGCCAATACAACTGAAATGCGACAACTAAGGCAATAGCCATCGTGGCAATCAGAATTTGAAAAATGGAAAATCGGATTATGGAAGCCATCCAGCCTAGTTCCACATGTGCAGGGATAGTACGTCAATCGAAAAGTGAAGTAGACCAAGTCAAAAGTTTAAGGCTCCAGCAAATTCCGCAAGCCAACTCATGCACCAAAATAGATTGTGGAACTCGTCGAAGTGACTGCCCCTTTAGTCCACTCTGCAAATTCCTTTTGACTTTTAGTCGCCCTTGCGAAACGAATCGAATCCTCCGAAATCCCTCGAAGGAAGATTTTAATCGTATAGTTTGTCTTTCGTTGATCGTGATTTTAAACAACTCTTGTGAGTCGACGCAAGATTCAAGGAAACTCTGTTGCTTTGCTTGTGTTTTTGGTCAATCGACCGTAGATTGCATTTCGTGCGTATACGCACGTTGCAGCGAATTCGGTTTTCTGAAGAATTGGAATTGGATTGATGATGACGGAGAATGGCGAGTTACCAATGGCGTTGCGATCAGCCTACCTAGCCATGCATCGACAAACGGATCTGGCATTGCAACGAGCTGGGGTCACCGCAGATCAATTCGTTCTGCTGGCGACGTTATCGCGGGGCGATGCACTTACCCAGCGCGAGTTGGCACGACGCATGCCTTCGGACCCTAGCACTGTCCGAGCAATGTTGGTATTGCTTGAAAAGCAGGGACTAATCGTTCGCGATGTTCATCCAACCGACTCGCGAGCCCGCACCGTGGCGCTTACGGAGGCCGGCAACCGAAAATTTCGGCAACTTTGGAAGGCCACTGAGTCCATCCGTTCCAAGATGATCGATTCGATTCAACCTATTCGCGTCTCGGATCTCATTAGCTCACTTAAAAAACTTTCTACGGCGATGGAGCGAGACAGTTAAGGCGCCCCAAAGGTTGGGCATCGATTAACAGATGTCTAGAAACGTACAGATGCACATTGTCTTTTCCGACATCCCAGAATTTAACTTCCAAACACAAAGGTCTCGTTATGAAAAATACGTTTAGCGATTTTATTCGAATCGTTGCGATTGTTTGCACAGTTACACAATTATGCATTGCCCAAGACAATCCCGAACGCCCCCGTCGCGCGAGCGGATTCGGTGGACCCATAGAACTTAGCGAGGATGACGTCGCTCTGTACGATGCTCCACCCGAAGGATTCAAAACGGTTCGCGAAAATATTCCGACAGGCAAACTTGAGTTAATCGAGTACGAATCGAAGACCGTCGGAACGACGCGCAAAGCCAATGTGTACACGCCCCCGGGTTATTCCACTGACAAAAAATATCCTGTTCTTTATCTGCTTCATGGAATCGGGGGTGATGAAACGGAGTGGGTGCGCTTTGCGAACCCAAACGTTCTTTTCGACAACCTCATTGCGGATGGCAAAGCGGTCCCGATGATCGTGGTCATGCCCAATGGCCGCGCTCAGAAGAATGATCGTGCCGAAGGCAATGTCATGGCGAGCGCTCCAGCTTTTGCTGTGTTTGAGCGTGACTTGATCGTCGATTTAATCCCAGCAATAGAAGCCAAATACTCGGTAGACAAAAATCGAGAGAAACGCGCAATCGCTGGACTTTCGATGGGAGGCGGGCAGTCATTCAACTTCGGACTGGGCAACCTCGACCTGTTCGCTTGGGTCGGTCCTTTCTCCGCAGCGCCCAACACGAAACCCGCCGAAGAGTTGATTCCGAACATTGAAAATGCTAAGGCCAAGCTGAAGCTCTTATGGATCTCGTGTGGGAACAAAGATGGTCTGATCAGGATCAGCCAAAACGTTCACCAATTCTTGAAGAAAAATGATATCCAGCACGTGTGGCACGTCGACGGTCACGGGCACGATCCGGCTCACTGGAGCAGGAGTCTGTACTGGTTCAGCCAAAGTGTTTTTCAGGACGCGAAACCCGCGGGCAAACAATCCGCTACGGAAAAACCTGCGACAGAACAACCGAAGACCATCGCAACCGTCAGCAACTTGACCGGAAAGTGGGCTGGCACGATCGATACACAAATCGGCAAGCAAGAGTATGTCTACACATTTGCAAACAAAGACGACATGCTACTTGGCAGCGCAGCGATGAAGCTGGATGACAAAGAATTCAGCAGCGAGCTGATCAACTTTAAACTCGACGGTAACAACGTTTCATTCGACGAGAAACTGAAGTTCAACGATATCGATTTGTTAATTACCTACACCGGCGAATTCGATGGCGACCAGCTCAAACTGACTCGTAAAGTCGGCGATTTTGCGACCGAAGATTTTATTGCCAAGAGAAGCAAGTAGGCCAGATACGCGTTTAAAGTCCCGCTGCATCCTTCGCCACATGGGATTAACCGCAAAGCAGGGATGCGTCCAGGGACAGTTGGCTTTCGCAAGAAGCTCCGTGATACACAAACGAACTTAAAAATAGCTGGAGCGGGGATCGAACCCGCACTTGGGATTTTACCCAAACAGGATTTTAAGTCCTGTTTTTGTACTGTTTTCCCTTGGACTCTTGTGCTCTTGTGACGTAGGTGTGACGTACTTTCGGAATCGCTGATCTAGAACCCTCTGCCACGGTCTCAACTTTGTCGATGCTCTTACCACTGACGCCCACGCGCTCGCCAATCTTGTCGCGAGACGGGCCTTTGCAAATATGATTGTTTCCGCTGTATGTCTGTTTGCAATCAGGACAACGGTACTTCGGTAAATCTGCCGTTAAGGAATCATTTCCTTGACGGACAGCGTTTTGTTTA
>JANMNK010000907.1:0-10206 GCA_031373875.1 Pirellulaceae bacterium
GCAATGATCAGCTTGATGGTGGCCAAGGCAACGACTCGCATGGTGGCGGTACCGGCGACGATACCAACAACTTTACTAATTCGTCGGCAGTCCAAACCGATACGATTGCGGAACTCTCCGGAGCGGGAACCGATACGCTCGACTTCAGTTTGATCACACAAGCAGCCGTGGTTAATTTGAGTAGCGATACGGCGACCGCCACCACCAATCTGCGTACGATTACCATGGCTGCGGTGGGTCAATCTGCGAATTTGGAAAATGTAATCGGCGGTAGTGCCAACGATGTGATCAGCGGAAACGCGGCGAACAATATGTTGTCAGGTCGCAACGGAGCCGATCGATTAACGGGCTTTGGCGGCAACGATATCTTGGATGGCGGAGAAGGCAGCGATATTTTGCTGGGGGGTATTGGGAACGATACGTACCGTTTCGATGTAGCCATTGCGTCGCAAACAGACCGCATCACCGAACTTACCAATCAAGGTTCTGATACGCTCGATTTCACAGGTTCCTCTCTTGTGGTATCCGTGAACTTGACCAGTGATATCGCGACAGCAACGCACGGGCTGAGAACTGTCAGAACGGAATTGGCTGGGCAAGTTGCGAATATTGAAAATGCTCTGGGTGGTACGGCTAACGATACGCTTGTCGGAAACGCTGCGGATAATACGCTTCGAGGGAATGGTGGCAACGACGCGCTCACAGGTAACGCAGGAAATGATGTTCTCGATGGTGGCGAAGGGGACGACTCTCTCGTAGGCGGACTCGGCAACGACACGTATCAATTCTTCGACAGTATCGGCGTCCAGCTTGATACGATTGACGAACGGACAGCCGAAGGCAGCGATACGCTCGATTTTGCAAACGTCACTCGTTCCGTGACAGTTGACTTGCTAAATAGTACAACAACGGCGACAGATGGAGTTCGCGTCGTAAAAATGTCGGCTGTTCAAGCGGCCAATTTGGAAAATATCGTTGGTGGCTCTGGTAACGATGTCCTTCGAGGCAACAACGCAGTTAATTCGATCACGGGCGGTCCCGGCGATGATCAAATCCAAGGCCGTCGAGGAAGCGATTTGTTGATAGGCGGCTTCGGCGATGATCGCTACGTGTTTGAAACCGTCACAGTGGCGGAAATCGATCGCTTGACAGAGTTGGCTGGCCAAGGCAGCGATACACTCGATTTCAGCGGCATTACAACCGCTGTGACAGTCAATTTGACCAACGATACACAAACTGGACTTCACCAATTCCGCACGGTCCGAATGGATGCTACGGGACAATCGGCGAATATTGAAAACGCGATTGGCGGAACTGCTGCGGATACGATTACAGGAAATAACGCAGATAATAGTTTGGCCGGTTTGGCCGGTGCGGACACGATCAATGGTGGACTTGGGAACGATGTGATCGACGGCGGTGAAGGCAGCGATTCGTTGATCGGCGCTGCGGGCAACGATACGTATGTCTTCGCTCCTGCAATTGTTAACCAAACGGATACGATCACGGAACTCGGTAATCAAGGTTCCGACACGCTTGATTTCTCGTTGGTCACGACTGCCGTGAATGCCAATTTGTTGAGTGATATGGCGACTGCGACCCACTCCTTGAGAACCGTTCGAACAAACGCTGGACAAGCGGGAAACATGGAGAATGCTATTGGCGGCAGCGGCAACGATGTTTTGTCTGGCAACAACGCCGCTAATCGCTTGGTAGGTAATAGTGGCAATGACACTTTGAACGGTCTGAATGGAAACGATACCCTCGAAGGTGGAATTGGCAATGATGTGCTAACAGGTGCGGAAGGGTCGGATACGTTGATCGGAAACGCCGGTGACGATCAGTATATTTTTGGAGCCGCGACGGCGGTGCAAATTGACACCGTGTCCGAACTAACAGACGAAGGCATGGACACACTGGATTTTTCGACCGCAACGGCTGCGTTAACGGTGAATCTAACTTCCGATTTGTCGTTGGGTACGTTGACTAACCGAACGGTGCGGACAAGTGACACCGGACAATCAGCGAATTTCGAAAACGTCATGGGTAGTAATTTCGCTGACAGCATTACCGGCAACGATGGGGATAACCGGCTAGAAGGTCGAGGCAGTGCAGACTTTATCTCCGGTGGGGCTGGTAACGATACGTTACTTGGTCAAGGTGACGCGAATACGTTGGTCGGCGGTCTTGGAAACGATACGTATGTCTTTGTGGGAACTGCGACTTCCTCAATGACGGATATCGTGCGAGAGTTCGACAATGAAGGCACCGATACGCTCGACTTTAGCGGAGCGACGTTGGCCGTATCCATCGATCTAGAAAACAGCGTGCTTGGCGGTTACACCAATCGCATCGTACAGACAGATGCCGGTTTAGAGGGGAATTTCGAAAACGTCTTTGGTGGTTCCGCATCGGATACATTGCTTGGTAATTCGAGTGCGAACATGCTTGTTGGCAACGCCGGTAACGACACGATCGATGGTCGAGTAGGCGACGATGTTTTGACGGGTGGCGCGGGCAATGACACGCTGAAAGGCGGTTCTGGAAACGACCAGTATCGATTTGCCAATGCGACCGCTGCAGAAATAGACACACTCGTCGAAAACGCGAACGATGGCACCGATACGATTGATTTTTCAAGCGTCACGACGAGTGTGGTTGTGGACCTCGCATTGACTGCGGGACTTGCGACGCATACCAATCGTACCGTTAATCTGAGTGCGGCTTCGGCGGGGAATCTGGAAGATGTTGTTGGCACCTCGGCGGATGATTCGATTACGGGAAATGCTCAAGCGAATCGACTTGTCGCGGGTGCGGGTAATGACACGATAGACGGCAAAGAAGGCGGGGATTATCTCGACGGTGGTCTTGGCAATGACACCTATCGCTTTGGAACAGCCGGGGTCAGCGAATCAGATTCCGTCCGCGAGTTGCTCAACGAAGGCTCGGATACCCTGGACTTTGCGGGCAGCGCATCTGATGTGAATGTGGATTTGAATCAAACGACTTCGTTGGCATTTAATGGACTGCGATCGATCGTCGCGCTGGATGCTGGCGGCCGAAACTTTGAAAACGCGATTGGTGGTGCTGGTAACGATGCGTTGATTGGCAACGATACGGCAAACCAATTGACGGGCAATGCAGGTAATGACCTACTTGTTGGCGGGATGGGCAGCGACTTGTTGGAGGGCGGAGCGGGTGACGATCAGTATCGATTTACGGATACCAACGTTGTCGAAGTAGATACCATCAGCGAATTGGCAAACGAAGGAACAGACACTGTCGATTTTGCAGGATTATCAACCGATGTGACGGTCACCATGCTGCAATCGAATGGATTTGCGGTCCATGCGAATAGAACAGTCAACACGCCGGCAACGCAGCAAAACCAATTTGAAAACGTGATCGGTGGCAGCCGGAATGACAGATTGCTTGGAAACTCTCGCAATAACCAGTAAGAAGGTGGATTGGGTAACGACCATCTGCAAGGAAATGCCGGTAACGATACGCTGAACGGAGGACTTGGCGATGACGTTTACTACTTTACGGTTGCAGTGGGTACCGAAACGGATACGTTGACGGAGTTGCAAGACGAAGGCATCGATAGTTTGAATTTCTCCGAAATGACTATCGCCGTTCAAGCCAATTTGGCCAGCGCTGCTGCACTTGCAACGCATACTGGTCGCACGGTTCGTACGGCGACGAATACCGTGGAGTTCTTCGAGAATGTAATTGGCGGTAGTGCCAATGATGTTCTTGCCGGAAATGGAGTAGGAAATCTTCTGGTTGGCAATGCTGGAGACGACACCTTAACTGGCCTCGGTGGCAACGATGTACTCGATGGAGGCGAAGGTGCAGACTCGTTGACGGGTGGGTTGGGTGACGATAACTACCGTTTCCAAAATGCGCTCGTCGCACAAACGGACACCTTGTCCGAGCTGAACAACGGCGGTCGCGATACTCTGGACTTCTCGGCGGTAACTGTTGCTGTGCAAGCCAACTTGGCCTCAGCGCTCACGGTTGGCACGCATGCGAATCGCACAGTACAAATTGGTGCGGGCCAGCAGTTGTTCTTTGAAAATGCAGTAGGGGGAAGTGGTTCTGACACGTTGGTTGGGAACTCGGTCGACAATTTATTAATAGGCCAAGCGGGCAACGATGTGATAACCGGTGGCGAAGGCTCGGACACGATGGACGGTGGCTTGGGCAACGATACATTCATTTTTGCAAATGCAATAGCTGAGCAAACGGATACGGTAATTGAACTGACTGGCGGTGGTGTTGATCGTTTGAATTTCGGAACATCGACCAATGCTGTTAACGTTGACTTGAACAGCGATGCTACGCTGGCAACTCAGGCCCTTCGAACTGTTCGAACCGGGTTACTTGGACAAGCAGCCAATTTCGAAAGTGTTACAGGCGGTTCGGCATCCGACATTATCCTTGGAAACGCTGCGGATAACTCTCTGTCTGGCGGCAATGGAGACGACGTGCTCGATGGCAACGACGGCAGCGACACGTTAATTGGCGGCGGTGGAAACGATCAATTTGTGTTCGGCGATACCGGTCTCGCTCAGACCGATACGATTTCGGAATTGGCTGCGGGTGGTACCGACACAATCAGCTTTGCTGGTTCCACGCAGTCCGTCCTAGCGAATCTCGGCAGCGACGCGACCACCGCGGTTCATGGACTTCGCACGGTTCGAATGGACTTGGCGGGCCAATCTGCAAACTTGGAAAATGTGATCGGAAGCGATGCGAACGATCAGTTGACAGGAAATGCAGCGAACAATTTGTTGGATGGTCGTGGAGGGAACGATAGCTTGATCGACGGACTGGGAAATGACGTCATGATTGGCGGTCAAGGCAACGACAGCTACGTCTTTACGAACACTGCGGTTGTTCAATCGGATGTCATCAGCGAATTTATCAACGAAGGTTCCGACACGATCGATTTGTCAGCAGTTACGACTGCGATCAACTTAGATTTCTCTGCTAATTCGACCGTAGCAACGTATACCAATCGAACTATCTCCGTTGCGCTGAACGGGCAAAGCGCGAATTTGGAAAATGCGATCGGCGGTTCTGCTGACGACATCATGATTGGAAATAGTGCCGCCAACACTTTAGAAGGCCGCGCTGGAAACGACCGAATCTCGGACAGCGAAGGAGACGATACGTTGGTTGGCGGTCTCGGCAACGATACGTATGTCTTTACAGACGCACTGGCGGCTCAAACCGATACGGTTAGTGAACTACCGGGTCAAGGAGTCGATATACTTGACTTCAGCGCGCTGACCGTTGGTGTCACGATCGATTTGGCTGACGATAATAATATCGCCCAGCATAATTCGAGAACCGTTCGATCTGGCGTCGTAGGCGGTGCCGGTAACTTAGAAGCAGCCTATGGTGGCAGCGGAAATGATTCGATCGCAGGCAACGTTGGCAATAATACGCTGCGTGGCAATGATGGCGACGATATTCTACTAGGGCGCGAAGGCAACGATTTGCTTGTCGGCGGTATTGGCAATGACCGTTACGTATTTGGTGACGCAACGGCCGTTCAGACCGATACGATTTCTGAAGCATTGAACCAAGGCACCGATACACTCGACTTTGGTTCCGCGACGTCAAGCGTTCAAGTTGACTTGACCAACGGTGTCTCCACCGCAGTTCATGCCAATCGAACCATAAAAATGACTGCGGCCGCGCAGGTTGCGAATATGGAAAATGTCATTGGCGGCAATGGCGGAGATACGATTGTCGGCAATGCGGTGGCCAATGTATTGATCGGCGGCGGCGGAGCGGATTCCTTGACGGGTGCCGCTGGCGCAGATGTTCTCGATGGTGGCGAAGGCAATGACTCACTCGTCGGTGGTGCTGGCGATGACCGTTACGTATTTGGAAACGCTACCGTCGCTCAAACCGACACGGTCAAAGAACTATTAAACGAAGGCGTCGACACGTTCGACTTTGGTGCGATCACAACGGCAGTAAATGTCAATTTGACCAATGGAGCATCGACTGCATCGCATTTACGCCGCACGATTGCGATGAGTGTGGCCGCAGAAGTCGCGAACATGGAAAACGTAGTCGGTGGTCGGACAAACGATATTATCGTTGGAAATGCTGCAAACAACTTTTTCTTCGGGGGCGCTGGTGCGGATAGTCTGACCGGCTCGAACGGGAACGACGTTCTTGACGGGGGCGAAGGAAATGATGCGTTGCTTGGCGGACTCGGTGACGACATTTACGTATTCGCCGACTCGGCAGTCAGCCAAACGGATACGATTACGGAACTTGTAAATGCTGGAACGGATACGATTGATCTTTCTAGAATAACCGACGCTGTCAGCATTAATTTGACGAGCGACACATTAACTGCCACGCATTTGCGGCGGACCATTCGCATGGCGGCTGCTGGGCAAGCTGCAAATCTTGAAAACGCTTTTGCCGGCATCGGTAGTGATACGATTTTGGGTAATGCGCTGGGCAATTTGCTACGTGGCGGTGCTGGAAACGATCGCATCACGGGCAACGCAGGCAATGATCAATTAGAGGGTGGTACGGGCAACGATATTTACGTTTTCGCAAACGCTGCGGTTGCCGAAGCAGATACGATTCTGGAACTTGGTGGTCAAGGAATCGACACACTTGATTTCTCCGCAATCACTACCAACGTGACGGTTGATTTGCAAAGCGATGCGAACACGGCATCTCATTTGCGTCGGACGGTTGCGATGGTCGGTGCGGGTCAAGTTGCTAATCTTGAAAACGTTATCGGTGGTTCAGCGAACGACTCGATCACGGGGAATGCAGCCAATAACGTGCTCTTGGGCAACGCGGGATTGGATACGCTTCGAGGTAATTCTGGTGATGATCAATTGAATGGTGGAGAAGGCAACGACACTCTGATTGGCGGCACTGGCAGTGATCGCTATGTCTTTGCTAATGCAACCGTTGCTCAAACCGATACGATTACAGAGTTGACAAACGAAGGATCAGATTGGCTAGATTTCTCGGCCGTTACGGCGGTACTGACTGCAGATCTGACCAAGCAGTTGACGACGGGCGTTCATGCCAATCGAACGGTGCGCATGGCGTTGGCAGGTCAGGAAGCCAACCTTGAAAATGTGGTGGGCGGCTCCAATGCCAATCTCATTCGAGGTAATACCGCCGACAATATCCTGTTGGGAGGCGGAGCAAACGATATCCTTGTGGGCAACGCTGGCAATGATACGTTGGAAGGTGGAAACGGACGCGACGTGATTATCGGGGGCGTGGGAGCCGATGTGCACCGCGGTGGCCTGCAAGACGATTTGCTTGTCGCCGGAACCACCAACTTCGATGCAAATAATGTGGCTCTTCAAAATATTATGAACGAATGGGCTCGAACCGACGCGAGCTATTCGGAGCGCATTGACCATCTCAAGGGAACAACAGCAGGTGGCTTGAATGGTGCGACGCTACTGACAAATGCGACGGTAGCCGACGACACGGATGTCGATACGCTAGAGGGCCAAGAAGACCTAGACTGGTTCTGGGCTCAGTTGACCGATAACTTGGATCGTGACTTGGGTAATGGCGAGCAACTTAACTAAACACATTTCCGATTAATTTGCAGCTTCAAATTTTTGACGGAACCAACGTTGTGTGGATTCCGACAAATGTGCAGCGATCGATTTGTGGAAGGGGCGGTAGCTAACCATCGCGCGTTGCCCTGCGAATAACTTGACGCTGGCTTCCGGCGTCAAGTTGACGATGGCCGTGAATCGCGGCGTGAGAAGTTCCAGGTTTTGTGTTTTGGATTCATCATCACTCCCCGTAGGCTTAACCGCCAAGCTGCCACCATTCACAGTTGCCAATCCTTCGTGAAACAGCGAGTGGTCGGCACGCGGAATGACTTTGGCAATCGAGCTTCGGATCAACGGAGAACTGGGAATGTCAACGACGACCGAGGTGTCGTATTGATCTCGAAAAGCGTCAATATCTTCTTGGGCTATCGACAGCCTTATTTGCTTTTGAGATTCGTCACCGATCGCGACGAGCATATCGCCTTCAAAAAGGTAGGTACCACGAAGCGTCTCTAAATTGCGTCGTACGACGAAACCATCGCACGGAGCGTACACCTTGAGCTCCTGGACTTGTCGGCGTTTTTGATTCAATTGTTTCATAAGCCCGATACGGTTCTCTTCTTCGGATTGTTGCTGGGCGACTTCGCGTTTCTTTTGAAATTGCCGGCAGCGTATCTCGGATTGTTGGATTTGCAATTCGATATCGCGCATTTCGTTGACCAGCTCACGATTGGTTAACTCAACGAGAAAATCGCCTTTCTTGACGCGTTGACCGCTTTCGACATGGATCGAATCGACAAAGCCTGGTGACGCAGCTCGAATAACAACGTCTGGAGCGTATTCAATCACTGCGGGAGCGTAGAACTTGCCCGGCCAAGCAGCATAAAATACAACGGCGACAATCAATGCAACCGTTATACTTGTCTTTAAAAGGAAAGGCATCATCTTGGGTTGCTCGTTAGGTTTCCCGGAAATCAGGTATTTCGCAAAGTTGAAAATCGGCATTGCAAACCAAAGGAATCCGGCGAACAGAGCAATCAAGATTCCGGCACCGTGGAACATCGCGGACGCAGCGACTACCAAACTGATGCTCATCGTGATACGCCAAACGCAAGACATGCATCCATACACGGCAAAGATACGTCGATTGGGACTTGACCATTTGGGAAGCGTGGAGGTCACGCCAAGTATGTAGCGTTTGGCAAGATATCGCACAAAGGTTTGTCCAGATGTATACAGATTTGGCAGCTTGAGAAAATCCGAGAGAATAAAATAGCCATCGAATCGCATCAGCGGGTTGGCGTTGAACAGAACGGTGGAAACGGTGGCTGTGACGATCATGTTGAAACACAGATTGGCAAGCCAGGGATCGTTCGTCGCCGACCAAACCAACGCAGCACACGCCGCTAATCCAAGTTCGGAATACAGTCCCGCGCTGGCGACGTGAATTCTTTCTCGCCGAGAGCGAAAACGCCAACTGCTCGTGACGTCAACGTAAGGCATGGGCGCGAACAATACGAATAGGATGCCGGTTTCGTGTACGTCGCCACCATGTCGCTTGCACACGATTCCATGGGAGACTTCGTGAAGGATTTTCAAAATCACCCAACAGACGGCAAGCCAGATCCAATTGGACGGAGCGAATATTCCATCCGATGCCCGTTCGAACCGATCCCAGTCGGACCAAACTTTATAGGTCGCGAATACAACTAAACCTAACCAAACCGGCATCGCCCACAAGCTGAATAGCCAGCCTGCAAAGCGATTCAATTTTTCGAACAATCGGTTCGGCGAAAAAAGCGGCAATCGGAAGACGGCCGGATTGTATTTCTCCAAAGTCGCTTTCTTCTCATGAGTATTTCGATTGCCGGACACGATAACTTGGTTTTGCTCAACGGTGTTTGCCAATCCCATTTCGACTAACCATTGGCAAAGTCCGGCGGTTGATAGTTCGTTGAGCCGATGGTTAGGCATGGCCGTGGAGAGTTGCGATAGTGCTTGCTGAACTGAGTTTTGGCCATCAAAAAGGGAAACGAGTGTGTATTCCACATGACCCAATCGATAAAACTTCAGATTGACTGGGTCTTCGATTATGTAGTGCGGATCGACCTGCGATGGCTGAGGGGTAATGATCAAGTCTTCGCGCAGCGCGAGCCGAGTCGAACCAAAGTCGCGAACGCTGTTTTCAAAGTCTTGGGTCATCGAAATACCTATCCAAAATTACCAAGCGATTGCCTTAGTCGAAGCTTCCCACGCCTTGTGAAAAACGATCCATCCCAACATACGATTGTCTGTCCTGACACGAACTCGACCTTTCATCCCCGGACGCAGTTTCCCTTCGGCGTTGTCGACCTCAACCTGAGCGATAAAGACATTGTCGTGATCCCGCAATTCGGATCGCGGTTCAATGCGCGTGATGGTTGCCGACATTAGCTCTCCTGGAAATGCATCCAAACGAATGTCGACTTGTTGCCCTTTGCTGACATGGGCGATTTCTGAGTCCGCGATGGCTACTTCGACGATCATCTTGTCCAAGGGAGCGATCTCAAATAGCGTTTGTCCAATCTTCAGCTTAGCCCCTTCGGCCCGTTCGAGATCGCCGCTTGCAATCATGCCAGAAAACGGACTTCAG
>JANMNK010000959.1:0-3367 GCA_031373875.1 Pirellulaceae bacterium
GTTCATTTTCGCTACTAGGATTCATAACGGATTCCACTGAATTGCGTCTTAAGAAGCTTGATTGTAGTCGACGTGAATTTTTGCGCATGTCACAATCAGAAAAAGCTCATGCACTTTCTTGACATTGATAATCCCCTTTGACAAGAAACGGCGATTGCGAACTCGCGTGACGGCACAAACCACGCTCAGAACCGTCGTGTAAATAATATCGATTGGCAATTCAATTTTGACTTTGATAGTTTCAGGAAAACATGAAAATAAAATCAGCCACTGCGATTTCCTTGCCGTTGATTATTGTTCTCCTGACGATGTCCTGCGGTCATGTAGTCGCTCAGCAATCTTTACCTAACGTCGTTATCATCTACAGCGATGACATGGGATATGGTGATATTGGACCATTTGGCTCGACAACGCAAACGCCGAATTTGGATCGAATGGCTCGCGAAGGGCGCAAGTTTACTGATTTCATTGTCGCTAGCGCAGTTTGCTCGGCTTCGCGTGCCGCATTGTTGACCGGTTGCATTCATGAGCGGATTTCTATTAGCGGCGCTCTTGGTCCGGATGCCAAGCACGGAATTGCAGAATCAGAAACGACTATCGCGGAAATCTGCAAGCAAAAAGACTACGCGACCATGTGCATTGGGAAATGGCATTTAGGGCACCATCCAAAATTCTTGCCGACCGGCCACGGATTCGATTCGTATTTTGGACTGCCTTATTCAAATGACATGTGGCCGCTGCATCCGGATTACGCGAAACTCCCCGCAGACACTGAAGCTCGCAAACGCGGCTATCCCAAACTGCCGCTTATTGAAAACGATCAAGTGATCGATCCGGAAGTTTCGGGCGAAGATCAAAGTCAATTGACCAAGCAATACACCGAAAAAGCAATTCAATTCATTCAAGACAATCGCGACCGACCGTTTTTCCTCTATCTGCCGCATACGATGGTGCACGTTCCCTTGTTTGTGTCCGAGAAATTCCGCGACAAGAGTGGCGGCGGTCTATACAGTGACGTCATTACGGAGATTGATTGGTCGGTCGGTCAGATTTTAGAAGCACTTGAGCGGACGGGTATCGACGAAAAAACGCTGGTCATTTTTACCAGTGACAATGGCCCTTGGTTAAGCTACGGGAATCACGCTGGCTCAGCAGGTCCGCTTCGTGAAGGCAAAGGAACAAGCTGGGAAGGTGGCGTTCGCGTGCCCACCGTGATGCGATGGCCCGCCAAAATTCCGGCTGGAACGGTTTGCGATCAACTGGCATCGACCATCGATATTCTGCCTACCATCGCGAATATGCTGGGTGTCAGTTGGCCGGAGCAAAAAATTGATGGACAAGACATCATGCACCTGATGACGCAATCTGATGCGACGACTCCGCATGAGTCGTTCCCCTATTACTACGCGAATCGTCAACTGCAAGCGGTTCGCGATGCGCGATGGAAACTGATCTTGCCGCATACGTATCGTTCCTTGGACGGCAAACCAGGAGGCACGGATGGTTCGCCCGCCAACTACAAACAGATCCAAGTCGGTTTGGAATTGTATGACTTGAAAGAGGACGTTGGTGAAACGAAAAACGTCGCCGAAGTTTATCCAGAGATTGTCGACAAATTACAAAATGCCGCCCAGCGGTGGCGTGAAGAGCTGGGCGATAGTTTGACCAATCGCGTCGGCAAGTCGGTTCGCCAACATGGCAAACTGTTGCAGCAAGATATTCAACTCACTT
Source organism: Pirellulaceae bacterium (assembly GCA_031373875.1). GTDB lineage: Bacteria > Planctomycetota > Planctomycetia > Pirellulales > Pirellulaceae > JANMGV01. The sequence continues at coordinate 1,732 of JANMNK010000959.1, forward strand.
GGTAATGGACCCGGAATCACAAACAATGCAAGAAGTCGTTCCAAGCAATCTTCGTCTCGACACCGATGGCAGTTTAATCATCGAGTGGAGCGATTCTCAAGTAATGCGTTACCCCGTCAAGAAACTGCGCGACCATTGTCCTTGCGCAACATGCCGAGAGAAAACGCGCGCTGCGGCGAACAAGCCTATGGGACTACCCATTTTAAAAGCGGAAGAGCTTCAACCGCTGAAAATCGAAAGCATGCGCCCCGTCGGTAGCTATGCCTACAACATCTCCTTCTCCGACGGTCACCACTCTGGCATCTACTCGCTGGAACTGTTGATTCAATTGGGGATGGTTGTCAAGGAAAATTCCACGGAGAATTGAGTCGCATGGACGGCACTGCAATCCACGCAATCCGGCGCATCGACGTTTGAAAATGGGATTTGCGCGTTATGCGCTTGAATCCGGTTGTTCCAGCAATCACACTGGAATGCATGAGACGTGTAAGCCAGAATAGACGCGAAATTGCAAAGAATAGAGAGCTACACCAGCGACTTCCGCTGATCGGCTGGCGCGAATGGATTGCTCTGCCAGACCTCGATGTTGCGGCAATCAAAGCCAAAGTCGACACGGGCGCTCGCAGCAGCAGTTTACATGCTTACGACGTTTCCGAATTCCGTCGCGGTAAGAGCATCTGGCTTCGTTTTACGATCGCCCCAACGCAACGCAGTCTGTCGAATCGAATCATCACCGAAGCGCCCTTGGTGGAATACCGCAGCGTGCGAAGTTCCTCAGGCCATCAGTCTTATCGACCTGTCATTCGAACGACCATTCAGCTTGGAGAATTGAAATGGTCGACGGAAATCACGCTATCGAGTCGCGACGAAATGGGATTCCGAATGCTGCTTGGCCGACAATCGCTGGCAAACCGTTTCATGGTGGACAGCGGCAAATCTTTTTTGGCTAGCGAGCAATCTTAGCAAGTTCGTTCCGACACTTCGAAAAAATGCCACAATTCGATCGCAAGATCTTGCACTGGCTCTACTTTGTATTGTCAAATGAATATTGCTTAGTCGACACGTTCCCACACGATCACTTCTCCCGTCCCCCCTCTTTCCAATTCGTTTTTAGCATGACTCAGTTCGCTGGAATGGTCGCTAGTCGACTTTCTTGCCGTATGCCATCGACGAACGAATGTGTTTCAAAATTCTCTCCTCTGCGAACAATTACGTTCGGTCATTCTTTTTGGGGTTTGCGATATGTCTCATTTTGCCTCCTACGTGTTGGTCATGTTCTGGATGATTGGGTCAACAAGTCATGCGCTACTGGCACAAGAGCAAGAGCGTGAGCCCTCCTATTTGACGATGGACATCAGCAATCTCGTTTTGCAGCAATGGAGAAATAGCGACAAAGCCAATCGAGAAGATATGTGCATCGGAGACAAAGTGGTCGCTTGGGATGGACAACCGGTCAAGGATAATGACGACCTCATCGGGCGCTGGCTGGCAAAGTATGCCGATGAAGTGTCGACGATTACTGTAGAACGCACTTCGCATGTCGACGGGAAATCCGTAACAGAAAAACTCGATGTAAAGCATGTCCACGAAGGGCCTTCTCTGTTCTACAAGGATTGCATGGCGGGAGGACGTACTG
>JANMNK010000960.1:0-7190 GCA_031373875.1 Pirellulaceae bacterium
GGATTACCTGGGCCTTGGCGAACACGATGGCAAGAAATCCGAAGTGAAGGAGTAACCAATGACCAATCAAAATACATCTCAATCGACTGATGGCAATAATCGCGATGTCGGCGCTGAGCTCGATGCCGTTCTCGACGAAGCGATACAAGGTGACGAAAACAACATGCCGGGTGGGAGTCGCGAAGAGCAGCTTATGGCTCAAATCGAAATGTTTCGCGATCGCGAACTTCGCGCTCATGCCGAACTGGAAAACTATCGCAAGCGCTCGGCAAGAGATGTCGAACAACAAATTAAGTTCGCGAACGTCGCTATCGTCCGCGACCTGCTCGAAGTCGTCGACAATCTCGTCCGTGCAATTGAAACTGCAGAAAAGAAAAATGAATCGTCTTCTTTACTGGAGGGCGTGCGGTTGGTGCATCAGCAGTTCTTGACGGTGCTCGCAAAATTCAACTGCAAGCCGATTGAAGCTGTGGGAAAGCAGTTTGATCCAAACCTTCATCAAGCCATTGCGAATTTTCCGAATGAGGCCGAAGCAGGTACGATCATCCAACAAGCGTCCGTCGGCTACATGATGCACGACCGAGTTGTTCGACCAAGCCACGTTATCGTTTCAGCAGGACCTGCTCAAACGTAGGCCCTCGCAACTCGACGTTCCCCCAAGTAAGCTCGTAAACCGTCCGATGCACCGATAACCCAAACAACGATTACCGTGTCATCGCCTGAGGAGTGAAAATGCCAACCTACGATTATGAATGTGATGGATGTGGGCACACATTCGAATTGTTCCAATCGATCATGGCGGAACCCGAAAAGAAATGTCCCAAGTGCGCAAAAAAGAAGTTGCGCCGCCTAATTGGTACCGGCGCTGCAGTCATGTTCAAAGGAAGCGGTTTCTATCAGACCGACTATCGAAGCGAATCCTACAAGAAGTCTGCAGCGAGCGATAAAAAATCAACCGATTCTGGCGGAGATACCAAGTCTTCGGAAGCGACCAAGTCAGAGACAAAGGCCGAAACGAAATCGGAACCTTCGGCAACCCCTGCTCCTAAGGCTAGTTCTGACAGCAAACCCGCTCCTCGCAAGAAAAAAGAATAAGCTTCCTTGAAACTGGTCGTCCCCCATGCGACACCCCAGTAATTTCAGCTAAAATCGGATTCCCGTATTTGTGTAATCCTCGGAGTCTGCGAGTGAGCCCTGTTTTTTGGGCTCATCGGTCTATCCGGCGAATAAAGCGGAAACCTCAAAGGAAGTCACTCGTCTGATACAGAAAGTTGTCGACAGCCCGCAGTGCCGGTTGTCAAAGGGAATTTATGGAGCAAACGGTATACAGCGAAACATTCGCAAATGGACTGACTCTTTTGTTCGAGCCTATGCCATGGCTGCAATCGGTCGCTTTTACTCTGTTGGTTCGCTCCGGCAATTGTCACGAACCTGAGAATCGACTTGGGCTAGCAGGCGTCTGCTTGGAGATGGTGCAACGCGGCGCAGGTCCCCGCGATTCGCGAGAAATCGTAGAAGCACTCGACTTCCTCGGAGTCGAACGAAGCTCATCGATCTCTACCTTCCACAGTATTTTCAGTACGGCCATGATCCGTACGGCTCTCGAAGAGACGCTGTCCATTTATGCAGACATCGTCCAGCGACCGTCCCTGCTCGATGACGACTTGGATGATGCCCGACAAGTTGCCCTTCAGGAATTACTCGCAATCAAAGATGACCTTGCTCACCGCTGCTTGACGGAACTCAAGCGTATTCGATTCCAGCAGCCTTACGGACGCTCGGCATATGGTTCCGAAGAAGGCATCGAAGCGATCACGATCGACGATGTGCAAAAACAATTTGAAAATCGATTCCATGCCTCTGGCTCGATTCTGTCCGTTGCGGGCAATTACGATTGGAACGATCTTCGCAAACTAGTACAAAAGTTGTTCGGTTCTTGGTCAACGAAATCGTTTGAGACTGAACCAGACTTGAGAGTGTCCTCGACCGTGGGCCATATCGCAGAAGATAGCGCCCAAAATTACATTGCACTTGCCTACGACTGTGTGCCCTATCAGCACCCCGATTACTATGAATCGCGAGGCTTGATCGGTGTATTGAGCGATGGCATGAGTTCACGTCTCTTCACCGAAGTTCGCGAAAAACGAGGCTTGGTCTATGGCATTTCCGCCAGTTGCCAATCGCTTAAAGACCGCGGCAGCGTCTTCTGTTACGCGGGAACGACGAACGGTCGTGCGGCAGAAACATTGCAAGTCACCTTGGAAACGATTCAGTCCCTGAGCGACGGCGTGACGGAAGACGAACTTGCTCGCCTCAAAAGCCGGATCAAAACTAGTTTGGTGCTGGAACAAGAATCGTGCATGTCGCGGAGTTCGCAAATCGCGTCCGACTGGTACTATTTGGGCCGAGTTCCTTCGCGACAGGAAGTTGCCGCGCGCGTCGAACGACTGTCCTGTCAGTCCTTGCTTAATCATTTTAATGCAAACCCTCCCAAGAACTGGACGCTCGTAACGCTTGGACACGAGAAGCTGGAGTTGCCAAGTGCAATTTAGAAGTCATACGCTGGACAACGGACTGGAAATTATCGCCGAAGTGAATCCAAACGCTTTCAGTTTGGCCATGGGCTACTTCGTCAAGACAGGTGCTCGCGACGAGATCGCGCCCAAAGCTGGCGTTAGCCATTTCTTGGAGCATATGGTCTTCAAAGGAACCAGCCGGCGCTCCGCAGAACAAGTCAATCGCGAACTTGACGAACTTGGTTCGCAATCCAACGCCTACACAAGCGAAGTGCAGACCGTCTACTACATGACCGTCCTGCCAGAAAACCAATCCCGGACGATCGATCTATTAACGGACTTGATGCGCCCCGCTTTGCGAGTCGAAGATTTTGAGACCGAACGCAAAGTCATCCTTGAAGAGATCGCCATGTACGACGACCAGCCTCCTTATGGCGCAATCGAACGGGCCATGGAAGAGTTCTTCGGCGGTCACCCCCTGGGAATTCGTGTCCTTGGTACGTCAAGAACTGTCAGCCAGCTCGATGCAGAGTACATGCGTCAATACCACGCCGAACGATACGCGCCAGATAACCTGTGTCTCGTCGCCGCCGGCGCTGTTGATTTCAATGCTCTCATCAAACAAGCCGAACAGCTAACACGATCCTGGACTCCAGCCGGTCATACCAGAAAACTGGCAATGCCGACTGTCACGCCCCACAGTATCCACATCCAACATCCCCCTGCGGTGCAGCAGTATCTAGTGGAAATTGGACTGGGGCCTTCACGACGCGATGAGAAACGATTTGCTTCGCGAGTACTGACCTCCGTACTAGGTGATGATAGCGGTAGTCGTATTTTCTGGGAGCTCGTCGATAACGGACTTGCTGACACGGCGTCTCTATTCACTCAAGAATTCCAAGAGTGCGGGCTGATCGGCGCTTTCATCGTTTGCACTCCCGAGGACTTGGACGAAAACTGGCAACGCTTTCAAGGTATTGTCGATCAATGCGAACGGGAACCCATCACTAGCAAAGAACTCGTGCAAGCGAAGAACAAAATTTGTTCCGGCATCGTCTTAGGCGCCGAGCGCCCATCCAATCGACTATTCACGGTCGGCAATGCATGGACTTTGCGGAATACCTATGAAACCGTCGAGGAAGTCCTTCAAAACTACTCTCGCGTGACCGTGGATGACGTTAATCTTGCATTACAAGGCTGGATAAAACAACCGCGGGTCCTGGTTACAGCGGGGCCCACGGAAACTTGCCCTCTCAAATCCTAACACCGGCTCTTCTGCGTCTGTGTATAATCACATTCCATGGACAGCGATGTAGATCCATTCTACAAGCTCCCATCCCCGCCTGCTGCCCTTCCATTCATCCTACTTCATCACAATAGGGAAAGCTTGTATGCAATCTTTTCGTGCGATCCAGTATCAACATTTCATCAAATCAAGTCTGTTGATGTTGCTGCCTTTGATCAACATCACACTACCAACACAAGCTGATGAGCCTAACGTGAACTCGACAAAGATCATGCGAGTGGGAATTATTGGCCTCGATACGTCCCATGCCCCAGCTTTCACGAAAGCTATGAACGATCCCGCCGCGACCGGCCCCCTCAGTCGCATGCAAGTCGTTGCTGCGTTCCCAGCGGGAAGCCCCGACATCAAATCAAGCGCCGATCGCGTCGAAGGATACACCAAAGAACTCAAGGACATGGGAGTCGAAATCGTCAACAGCGTCGACGAGCTTGTTGGCAAAGTCGACGCCGTCATGGTGGAAAGCTTAGACGGCCGCCCGCACTTGCCCCAAGCCCTCGCAGTTTTCCGAGCAGGAAAGCCCTGCTACATAGACAAACCATTGGCCGGTTCTCTGAGCGATGCCATCGCTATCGACCTGTTGGCCCAGAAATACAAAACCAGTTGGTTCAGCAGTTCCAGCTTGCGTTTCAGTCCAAGCATCTATCGATTTCGCCAAGACCCTGCGCTCAAAGCGAAAATCCGCGGAGCGTTGGCATTCAGCCCCTGCCCAACGGAACCGACACACCCCGACCTGTTCTGGTACGGAGTTCACGGCGTTGAGTCACTGTTCACCATCATGGGCCCCGGTTGCAAACAAGTGACGAGAGTCCACTCCGAAGAATGCGATGAAGTTGTAGGCCTTTGGTCCGATGGCCGGATCGGTAGCTTTCGTGGTATCCGCAAAGGACGTGCAGACTATGGCGCTGTCGTTTTTCTCGACGACGCAATCGACAGCAATTGCAAATTCGAAGGCTACACGCCTTTGGTGGAGCAAATCGGCGCGTTCTTTGAAACCGGCGAAGTTCCTGTATCTCCCGCTGAAACGATCGAGATCTTCGCATTCATGCAAGCCGCCGATCAATCGAAATTGAACGGTGGAACTCCGATTTCTATTCACGAGACAATTCAGACAGCGACCGTCGAAGCCGAAAAACGAATAGCTGAAATCGATAAATAACCACGCCTCGTTTCTGGCTCACATACAAGATCCGACTCTGGCTACTGTCGCACCGAACTCCTTGGAAATACAGCAATGACCAACTTTCACTTTTATTCGGCGACACTCGCAGCTTTCGTTTTGTCGCTTTCCGTGATTCCCAATGAGCTTGCCCAGTCTGGCGAATTCGCTGTATTGTCGGAAAAAAATTGGAGCCAGTTTGCGCCCAATGGAAAAGAAACGGATGCGATCATCGGCGACTACGTTATTCGCAATGATCGCGTATGGGCCGTCATCGCACGACCGAATGCCAAACGCAACGCGAATATGACTGTTCGAGATGTCGGCGCTGCCCTAATCGATTTTACCGAACGACAATTCCCCAACGATCAACTTTCCGCTTTCTACCCCGCCGCAAGTCAATACGCTTGGCATGACTCAGATTCGGTTTCGGTGGAGATTGACGGAAGCAAAATAACGAACTTCGAAACACCGCATGTAGGCAAATCGATTCGATGGCAAGTGACCTCCAATCAATCCGCCGCCAAAGATGGAACAATCGCCACGGTAACGTACTCGCTCACCGATGGTTCTCCTTGGGTCGATGTGCACACACAGATCGTCAATCCCTCGGACAAGTCCGTTAACTTTCGACGGCAAGACAGCTTTCGCGCGGACGGAGAGTTCATTCTGTCTACGTCGACTAACAAAAAATCAGCCTTCGCCACCGACCAATATTTCCGACAAGCTTACTGCTTTCAATCTCCATCTTACGAAGTTCAACTGGGTACGAATAACCCAAAAACCCTTGACTACATTTCTGGCGAATCCAAAGAGAAACTCGAAATACCAGCCAAGGGAACCGTGGAGTGGACCACGCGATTATCGTGCGCCGCCTCCGACATCACTCTTCGGTCGCGAGACAATGCACCACCCGATACGCAACTAACCGAAGTCAGTTTAAGAGTAATGGGCCCGATAGGTATGGTAGAAGGTGCCACCGTCTCCGTACTTCGCGAAGGCAGGCAAATCGGTCAATCGAACACAAATGAACTCGGCGTGCTCAAGATGGAATTGCCTGTTGGATCATTGCAACTCAAAGTTGACGCCATTGGCTACGCCGCGAGAGAAATGGATTTAAATGTTAACGGCAATGATCGTTTTCTCAACAGGGAAATCGACCTCGGCAAGCCGGCGTTATTCCATGCCGTTGTGACAGAAAAGACTGGCGAACCAATCCCTTGCAAAGTAATTTTCTTTGGACGCCAAGGGACAGCAGACCCAAATTTCGGACCCAAATCTGCACGCGGCTCAGTCGGAAATGTTGTCTACTCAGCCAATGGCCAAATCAATCGAACGCTTGCTGCAGGCGACTACGAAGTTTGGTTTTGCCACGGTCCAGAGTACGACGTAGAGCAATTCACTATCCACGCGGCAGCGGAGGAAACGACCGAATTACAAATTGAGCTGAACCGTTCTGTCGACACCTCGGGCTGGATAAGCAGTGATTTTCACTCCCACAGTTCGCCTTCGGGTGACAACACTTCAAGCCAAGAAGGCCGGGTGCTAAACCTTTTGGCGGAACACATCGAATTCGCTCCATGCACCGAACATAATCGTATCGATAGTTACGTTCCTATCCTTGAGTCATTAAGGGCAGGGCAGTGGATGGCGACTTGTACGGGAATCGAGCTCACGGGCAGCCCATTGCCGATCAATCACCAAAACGCTTTCCCTTTGCATCAACATGTTCATGAACAAGATGGAGGCGGCCCCACCACGCTCGCCGATCCCGTCGCACAAATCGAACGACTCGCCTTGTGGGAACTCAACAGCGACAAACTAGTGCAAAGCAACCATCCCGACATTCACCAGATGTTAGGGGATCGCGACTTGGACGGTACGCCCGACGACGGTTTTCGCAAGATGTTTGGTTTCATGGACGTGATCGAAGTTCATCCGCCCGACGGAATATTTCGCTTCCCGTCAGCAAAAATGTCTCCTCAAGACCGCAATTTGAACCCGATGTTTTGCTGGCTACAAATGCTGAATCTTGGTTATCGAATACCAGGCGTGGTCAACACGGACGCCCACTACAATTTCCATGGTTCCGGATGGTTGCGAAATTATATGGAAAGCTCAACCGACGATCCAGCAAAGATCGACGTCATGGAAATGGTCCTCGCCGCCGAACATGGCCACCTGGTGATGTCGACAGGGCCATTTATGCAAG
>JANMNK010000962.1:0-2768 GCA_031373875.1 Pirellulaceae bacterium
ACGTACGCAAACAATATAACAAATGAAGACGTTGCTGATATCCCGAAACGAACGGTGGCGGCATCACAAAACACAACTCTTTCAAGTAAAAAACCTAATGGCGGCCCGCATTTTAGATGGCAAATCGATAGCACTGGAGATCCGAAAAGAAATCGCTGCTGAAGTGGCTGCGTTAATTGCTGAGCGTAGCGTGCAGCCTTGTTTGGCAGCCGTTTTGGTCGGCGATGATCCAGCCAGCCACGTCTATGTGCGAAACAAGGAGATAGCATGCGAAAAAGCGGGAATTCAAAGTCGGTTGTTTCGCATGCCGAGCGGCACTACGACTGGTGAACTGCTTGAACTACTCTCTCAATTGAACAGTGATTCAAAAATCCATGGCATTTTGGTGCAGCTGCCCTTGCCTAAGCAGATCAACGAACGCGAGGTTCTCGACGCTGTACTACCAGCAAAAGACGTTGACGCATTCGCTCCGGAAAATGTAGGACTTATCTCGCAGGGACGACCTCGTTATTTGCCGTGCACGCCTCACGGGGTCATGCAATTGCTCGGTCGCTGCGGAATCGAAACAGCCGGCAAAGAAGTGGTCGTGGTCGGGCGCAGCGATATCGTTGGAAAACCCCTCGTATCCATGTTTTTGCAAAAACTGGGGCCGCTCGGTTCCGCCAACGCCAACGCCACTGTGACCTGTTGCCACAGCCAATCGTCCGACCTTGCAAACATAACGCGACGCGCTGACATTTTAGTGGTCGCTATTGGTAAGCCACTTTTCATTACGGCCGAAATGGTCCGACCAGGTGCGGTCGTCATCGACGTAGGGATCAATAGGCTCGACGACAAGATTGTGGGTGACGTCGATTTTGAATCCGTTGCAAAAATCGCCAGTGCCATCACACCCGTACCTGGCGGAATTGGCCCATTGACCATTGCCATGTTACTCAGGAATACATTGACTGCCGCACGCAACGCTAGGTAGTGTTGAACATGATTTAGAGATGCAGGAAACAGTCTGCCAAGCAAGATCGTTTGAATGAGCCCGGAGAGTGGGGGACTGAGCGCGGAGGGGCGACACATTGAGGCCGGCGGCGTGCGCGGCCGATATTTGCCTAGATGATCGTTAAGCCGGATGACCGGCACAATGAGTTGAGTGGGTGCCGGGACTGTTTATCCATGAGTCCGGTGGTTTACATCACCGGCGGAAAAGTCTCGCCCTTTGGGCTGAAACCTACGACCGACGGGGCCATCCCAAGCAGTATCAATAAAAAAAGGGCCGATTTGAAACCGGCCCTTTTTTCTTATTTGCACACGAATTGAATCCGATGACTTAGTTTGCTGGCGGAGTCTGGATCAACAAACCTTCGCTCCCAAGACCACCCTTAAGCTCCATTTGAGGCTTGTCGGACTTAGGCTGCTGAGCTTGTTCTTTTTCCTTCTCTGCTTCTGCGATGTGCTGCTCTTCGGACCAGTCAACGCGTTTGCGTGACAAGCCGATCTTGCGCTCTTCGCTGTCCACTCGCAATACTTTGACTTCGATCTCATCGCCGACCTTGACGATATCTTCTGGGTTCTCAACCTTGTGATCGGCGAGTTCAGAGATATGCAGCAAGCCTTCGAGGGAATCCTCAAGTCCGACGAATACACCAAAGTTGGTGATCTTCGTTACCTTGCCACTGACCAACTGTCCCGGTTGATACTTGGCAGGAATGGTGGTGTTCCATGGATCGTCATCAAGCTGCTTGAGACCGAGAGCGATACGGCGACGTGTTTGGTCGACGCTCAGCACGCGGCAGCGGATTTGTTGGCCCTTGGTGAGCAACTCGCTTGGATGGCTGATCTTGCGAGTCCAAGACATATCGGAAACGTGGAGGAGACCATCGATCCCTTCCTCGAGTTCGATAAACGCACCGTAATTGGTGAGGTTGCGAACCTTGCCGTTGACTTGCGCGTTCTCTGGATACTTTTCCATGACGATGTCCCATGGATTCGACTGCGTCTGCTTGATACCAAGCGAGAGCTGTTGGCCTTGGGCATCCACACCGAGAATCTTGACATCGATCTTGTCGCCGATTTGAACCATTTCGCTCGGATGGTTGATTCGACGAGTCCACGACATTTCGCTGATGTGAACCAGACCCTCGATGCCAGGCTCGAGTTTCACGAACGCACCGTAACTCATGACATTGACAACTTCGCCCGGGATCGTCGTGCCGACAGGATACTTTTCGGCGATGTTGGTCCAAGGGTTGTTTTGCTTTTGCTTGAGTCCCAAAGCGATCTTTTGCTTTTCGCGATCGATTTGCAGAATCTTGACTTCGATTTCTTGATCGATCGAGACCATTTCGGTTGGGTGACCGATTCGTTCCCAACTCATGTCGGTAATGTGGAGCAAACCATCGATACCGCCCAAGTCGACGAACGCACCGAAGTCGGCGATGTTCTTGACGATACCTTTTCGAACTTGACCGATTTCGAGTTCGGCCATGAGGTGCTCGCGATCTTCCTCGCGTTGCTTTTCGATGAGCGATCGTCGGCTGACGACGATGTTGCGACGTGTTTCGTCGATTTTGAGGACTTCGCACTGAACAACGCGACCGATGTAATCGCCGATGTCGTTCGGGCGACGGATGTCCACTTGGCTAGCTGGCAAGAAGACAGGCACGCCGATATCGACGAGCAAACCGCCCTTGATTTTGCGGGTGACGGTACCAGTGACCACTTGGCCTTCCTGGACCGAGAGCATCATCTGCTCCCATTGGATGATCTTTTCAGCT
>JANMNK010000964.1:0-3245 GCA_031373875.1 Pirellulaceae bacterium
TATTGATGAACGAGTTGATAAAGCACAACAAACAGTTTTTCGTAATGCCCTATCCAAATCGCTCGCATTCCATCAGCGAAGGTGCTAACACGACACGTCATCTCTATGGTTTGATGTCGCGATTTCTTGAAGAAAATTTACCCCTGGCAGATTCTGTCGAGTGACCAAGTTTTGCTGTGCTGTTAGCGATGGATACTGCTCGAGTTCTTTGCTGGGCTGCAACGCATTAGTCGTGTAGTGAATTGGTTGTCGGAGTGACTATTCGACCGCTTATGTAAACTCTGCGTTTCGAGGATAATTCGCCGAACTGAACTGGATATTTCCTTACTCATTCGACGATTATCATATGCCTTTGATCACAATTCGCGACATAAAAGTACAATTTCGGGGCCCAGCACTGCTAGATGGAGTGAGTTGTACGATCGAGCCGGGGCAGCGGATTGGTTTGCTCGGCCGTAACGGAGCTGGCAAGACAACTTTGATGCGACTGCTCCGACGCGAGATGCAGCCGGATAGTGGACAGATCATCTTTTCGCCAGGTACCACCGTCGCGCTGCTTCCACAAGATGTTCCGCAAAACATCCAAGGCACTATCGAATCGGTCGTAACTACTGGCGTCGTTCTCGACTCGGATGCCGCAGCAGATGTTCATGATGCCGAGTGGAGGGCTCAACATCAAGTCGACCAGATTCTGAGTCGAATGGAGCTAGACCCAACTGCCAGCTTTGAGTCGTTGTCATCGGGAATGAAGCGCCGTGTGCTGTTAGCTCAAGCATTGGTATCGCATCCGGACTTGCTGCTGCTGGATGAGCCAACGAACCATTTAGACATCGAAGCGATAGGATGGCTCGAGGAGTTTTTGGCTAGATGGGATACGACTTTTTTGTTCGTCACGCACGATCGCATGTTCTTGCGAAAATTGGCGACGCGTATTCTTGAAATCGATCGCGGCCGACTATTTGATTGGTCGTGTGACTACGAAACGTTTCTTCGCCGAAAAGAAGAATCGCTGGCCGCAGAGGAAAAGCAAAATGCTTTGTTCGACAAGCGGCTTGCTGAGGAAGAAGTCTGGATTCGTCAGGGCGTTAAAGCTCGCCGAACTCGTAACGAAGGTCGCGTGAAGGCCTTGGAACGCATGCGGCGCGAACGCAGCGATCGACGTTCGGCGGTCGGTAAAGTCAACTTGACAATTCAAGAAGGTCAACGAAGTGGCAACTTGGTGGCTCAAGCGACGGATGTCTCGTTCGCTTACGACGACCGAATCATCGTTAGCGGGTTTTCCACGACGATCATGCGTGGCGACAAAGTAGGCTTGATGGGACCGAATGGTGCTGGAAAGACGACGTTGTTGCGGATTTTACTAGGTCAGCTTGAACCGCAAGCGGGCAATGTACGACTGGGAACAAATATCGACATCGCTTATTTTGATCAATTGCGAAATCAACTTGCCGATGACGAAACGGTGCAAGAACACATTGGCGAAGGAAGCGATTTTGTCGGTGTTGGAGAAACGAAACAACACGTCATCGGTTACTTGCAGAATTTTCTATTCACACCCGAGCGAGCCCGGACGCAGATTCGCTATTTGTCGGGTGGTGAGCGAAATCGTGTCTTGTTGGCCAAGCTATTTTCTAAGCCTGCCAATGTGATCGTACTCGACGAACCGACGAACGATTTGGACAGTGAGACTTTGGAGATGCTCGAAGAGCGGTTGGTCGATTTTTCAGGCACGCTCCTGCTCGTCAGTCACGATCGTTCGTTCTTAAACAATGTCGTCACCAGCACGATCGTCTTTGAACCAAACGGAGTTAAGGAATACGCAGGCGGCTATGATGATTGGCTTATGCAACGTGCGAAAGTGGCTGAGATTGAGTTGCAAAAAACCAAAAGCAAAAACGGAAAGTCAAATGATGGCGGGACTGCAACATCGGGAACGGATAAACCAAAAAGGCGGCTTAGTTTCAAGGAACAGCGGGAGCTGGAGAACTTGCCAAAGCTGATCGAAAAAATCGAAGCTGAGATTGCAGCCATCCATGTCCAAATGGCCGAAACGTCGTTCTACCAGCAATCCCGGGACAAGATTTCCGCAAAGCAATCCGAACTCAAAAAGCTGGAAGAGAGTTTGGCCACCGCATTCACTCGGTGGGAAGTATTGGAGCAAACGAACTAACCGGGATTTGGAAAACAAAGCTGGTGATCTAGCCAGCCAAAAGTCCGGACTGACGCGAACTTTTTTCCAGGGGACTTTTTTCCAGGGGACTTCTTTCCAGGGGACTTCTTTCCAGGGGCCTGTGGGCCGATGTTTCGAAGTACAAACGGCAGTTTCCACATGCTTTATTTAGGCTGATCGGCATCAGCCGTTCGGAGGACTTCCAGGTTTACGCCATCGAACTTGGCCGTGCCTGTAGCTCCAAAAAGGCCAATCGTGACGATCGCTTCGCGACTGGTAAGCGGAACGTCCCACTCTTTCTGGATTTGTTTCCAAGGGCGATTTCCAAAGAATGGACCAAGTTGGTAGTAAGCCACTCGTTTGCGATTCGAGTCGAAAAATTGGATGATCACCGAAGGCTGTTCATCAGGATCGCTCGTTGGCTTTGTGTTTTTCGTGGCGACCCATGAAGAGAGTCGAATGCGGCGAACATAACGTCCATCGAGAGGCAAGCCTTGTAGCAGCAGACCCGGATGATGCGGGGAGTCATTGGAAAATTCGACGACCTGTTTGCCGACCGGTCCTTCAGGATCATCGATCATTTTGAGTCCAAATTGATAATACCAGTTTGGCACATGCCCATTCTCTGGCATTGGCAGTTCAAAATCTCCGTTTAGCAGTTTGGGATTCTTGGGGTCTGCTTTCACTTCGCGATTGTCTTCAGCGGTACCCGTCATCGGCACAAACAGAGTTGGACGCAAAGCTTCTTGCTCTAGCTTGCCGTCGCGTTTTCTCATCAAGTAAAGAATCTGCTGATACCGCTCGCCGACAGGAATAATCATTAACCCGCCTTCTTTAAGTTGATCCTGCAGCGGTTGAGGCACTTTTTCCGGCGAACAAGTCACGACAATTTTGTCGAACGGAGCTTTGTCGGGCCAGCCGAGATAGCCGTCACCTACTTTGGCAAAGACATTCTTATAGCCAAGGCGTTGGAGCAACTTGGCCGCATTCTGACCGAGTCGTTCGACGATCTCGATGGTGTAGACTTCACTAACAAGGGGACTGAGGACGGCTGCTTGATAACCGCTTCCGGTGC
>JANMNK010000975.1:0-2738 GCA_031373875.1 Pirellulaceae bacterium
CGTTTGATGACTGTACATACACAAATCCCTGAACGGCGGCGCTTTCTACGAGGGCTCGGTGCAATGGTCGCATTGCCGGCACTTGAATCCATCAATACTCAAACACTTTACGCCGACTCGCCGACGCTGGGAGCAACCAAGAACGGATCGCCGTTGCGTATGGCATTCGTTTCGTTTCCTAACGGAGTCAATTTGAAAACTTGGCGTCCGTCCGGAATCGGACACGAATTTACGCTGGGTGAATCAATGGCTCCGCTGGCGGACCTTCAAAACAAGCTTCAGGTCTTCACAGGTTTTGAACAGGATATGGCTTCGGCTCACAGCGATGGTTCAGGCGCCCATGCTCGCGCGAGCGCTTGCTTTTTGACAGGCGTCCATCCACTTAAAACGGCTGGAGCCAATATTCGAAACGGGATCTCCGTCGATCAACTAGCGGCCCAAAAGATGGGTCATCTCACGCGGTTAGCTTCGCTGGAATTGGGCACCGAAAAGACACGTCGCTCGGGTTATTGCGACAACGGCTATTCGTGCGCCTATCAATACAACGCTTCTTGGGCATCGGAAACGCTACCCATGGCACCAGAACCCGATCCGAGACAAGTTTTCGAACGACTGTTTGGCGGTGAAGACAGTGCCGAACGTCAGCAGCACTTCCTACTTCGTCAACAACAACGTCGGAGTCTGATCGATTTTGTTTTGGAAGACGTTCGCTCGCTTAATCCGCAGTTGGGAGCCAATGACCGTCGTAAATTGGACGAATACCTTGCAAGCGTGCGTGCCGTCGAACAGCAGATTGAAAAGGCAGAGAGATTCGAGTTGCCTGATCCGACTCTTGAAAAACCAAGTGGTGCTCCGAAAAGCCATTCGGCGCATATTCGGATCATGTTCGATTTGCTCGCCTTGGCATTTCAAACGGACTCCACGCGCGTCGCGACTTTCCCATTAGCTCACGAAGGAAGCAACCTTAGCTTTGCCGAAATCGATATACCGGAAGGCCATCATCATCTATCGCATCACCAAGGGATGGAGACCAAGCTAGCCAAGGTCGCGAGAATCGACCGATTCTATATGGAGCAATTGGCTTATTTCTTGAAGAAGATCGACTCGATGCAAGATAGCGATGGCAAGAGCATCCTCGACAATTCGATGATCCTTTATGGATGTGCCATAAGCGATGGTGACGATCACAACAATGACGATCTGCCAATCATCTTGGCCGGGTGCGGAGGTGAGTCGCTCAATTCTGGGCGGCATGTAAAATTTGCGGGCGATGTGCCGCTAACCAATCTCTATGTCGCGATGCTCGACCGGATGGGTGTTCCAGCCGAAAAGCTCGGCGACAGCGACGGTCGATTGGACGATATTTAATTGAGATTCTCAGCATTTCCTTCACTTCCATACTAAGTTTTTTCCTCATTTTGATCGCCGGTTTGCCCATATGCGTCAACTTCTCCTAGTTTTGATTTTTACCAATCTCGCTCCATGCACGCTTTACGCTCAAAAGAAGCCTGGTAACAATCCATGGAAAACAATTTGGGTAAACAAGCCCGAAAAACCGCTCCCAATTGGCGTGACGCATTGCACGTATTACAGCCAGTCTATGAACTGCGACGTCGGGTATTGCATCTACTTGCCGCCAAGTTATGAAATGGATCCATCAAATCGATTTCCGGTAATCTATTATTTGCATGGCGGTGGTGGAGATGAACTCAAAGTCCTGCCCGAAGCAGAGTTCCTGCATCATCAGATTATCGATGGTAAGCTTCCACCATTCATTATGGTAATGCCAAACGGTGGGAGGGGATCCTACTTTGCAGATTCGGTCGATGGCAAAGTCATGTCCGAGACGACCATCATCAAGGAACTGATTCCGCACATCGACACGACCTTTCGCACCATCGCGGAACGGCCAGGTCGATGTCTTCAGGGTTTCTCCATGGGTGCGCTGGGAGCAACCAAGCTTGCGTGCAAATATCCAGAGATGTTTTGCTCGCTCACCGCATATGCGGGGGGAATGAAGCGACTGGGGAAAAAATTTCGCGAAGGTAGTATCTCCGAGGGAGGTGGATATTCGAAAAGGAATCTTGGCAATAACGTTGAAAATTGGGATGCAAATGATTCGTTCGAACTGCTTCATAAGAATCTAGACCGGATCAAAGGGCGAATGACCATTAAACTCATGTGCGGAACAGAGGACCCGGACCATTTAGCGGCAACACGAGATTTTCATCTGGAGCTTACCAAGCTTGGTGTTCAACATTCCTACACCGAGGTTCCCAAGATGGGCCATACCCCCGACGCAATGCGGAAATTGCACTCAGCAACTTGGTTGACACAGCACGTTGTAGCGATGAAAGAAGCCAAATGATGCGTGCTATCAGCTTTCTTCAATGGGTCGCACTTTGCCTGATGCTTTTGTTCGTCGACACCATGAACGGAGCGGAAACGTCGACGGCGAAATTTACCGCGTCGGTCGTGCCTTTCCTCGATACTCACTGTGCCGCCTGTCATCGCGGTGATAGATCGGAGGCTAAATTTAATATCGATGAACTTATCCCGGATTTTGAAAAACCGGAATCGATTTCGAGCTGGGTAAAAGTATTTGATCGAGTAGCCGCTGGCGAAATGCCGCCGAAAGAGGAGACACAGCCGAAGGAAGACGAGATTGCTCAAGTGCTCAATTGTATCAAGACAGGGCTCACGACGGTGGGACATCGCCGATACGCAACGCAAGGGCG
>JANMNK010000982.1:0-2565 GCA_031373875.1 Pirellulaceae bacterium
TTTGTTGTACCGCACAACGGTCGCTGTTCGCGTCATCAAATCACCAAGTTCTTGGTGGATCAAATATGGGTTTTCGCCTCCGGAACAAGCCAGCAATTGTTTGTGGCGATCGTTCTGCTTACCGACAGCCGTTTCAAACAGGGACTTGGGTAAATCGGCAGCGGCTTTGTTGGACTTCATCCAATTCACGATTCCGGGAGCGACGAACAGTCCGGAAAAAATGCAACTTAACAATGAGTTTGCCCCGAGGCGATTTGCGCCGTGGTACTGATAATCGCACTCGCCAATCGCGTAGAGACCGGGGATGCTAGTAACTTGATTCTTTGGCGAACCTGGCAGCAAACCGCCATCGCTTGACTTGGCATAATCAACCCAAAGTCCACCCATCGAATAATGAACAGCGGGGAATATCTTCATGGGTTCCTCGCGCGGGTCAACGCCCTGGAACTTTTCGTAGATCTCGAGAATCCCACCAAGCTTGCGATCCAACTCGGCACGAGGAATGTGCGTGAGGTCCAAATAGACGCTCATACGGGTCGGATCGACCGAAAGGCCTTCGTTCACACAGATGTTGAAAATTTCCCGAGTTGCAATGTCGCGAGGTACCAGATTACCGTACTTAGGGAATCGTTCTTCCAAGAAGTAGTATCGCTCACTTTGCGGTACTTCCTTTGGATTGCGTGTGTCGCCTTTGCGACGTGGTACCCAGACTCGCCCGCCTTCGCCGCGAGCCGACTCGCTCATCAAACGCAGTTTGTCCGCGCCGGGAATTGCGGTCGGATGGACTTGGATAAACTCAGCGTTTCCATAATTCGCGCCAACTTGGAAACACCGACTAGCAGCGCTGCCCGTGCAGAAGACCGACATCGTTGAGCGGCCATAGATGAGACCACCTCCACCCGTTGCAACGATCACTGCATCGGCTGGGAATGAACGGATTTCCATCGAAACCATATCTTGGGCCGTCGCGCCAACGCAGCGGCCGGTTTCGTCGAGAACTGGCCCTAGAAAATCCCAATACTCATACTTGTTGATCAAACCTGCGACTTCGTGACGGCGAACTTGCTCGTCAAGTGCATACAGAAGCTGTTGGCCCGTCGTAGCACCTGCGAATGCCGTACGCTTGAACAAAGTCCCGCCGAATCGACGGCGATCGATGTGTCCTTCTTCGGTTCGGTTAAATGGTACACCCAGTCGATCCATCAAATCGATTACTTTGGGAGCCCAATAAGCCATCTCTTTGACGGGTGGCTGATGTTGCAGGAAGTCACCGCCGTAAACCGTGTCGTCAAAGTGTTTCCACTCGTTATCGCCGAGTTGTCGGGTTTGAGCGTTAACGCTGTTAATCCCGCCTTGGGCACAAACGCTATGAGAGCGTTTGACAGGCGTTAAGCTCATCAGGTCAACAGCAATACCCAACTCGGCAAGCTTCATCGAGGCTGCCAAGCCTGCTAGGCCTCCACCGACTACCAAAACACGATTCTTCGCCATGAAGTTTAATCCCAAACCTGTACTAACAACCTAAACCAAAGCCGCAACGATCGAATTCGCGACTTACTTGCCCTTCATAAAATCGGCGTCTGAACGTTTGTGCGGGTCGTCCGTGATCTCGCGAGACTGAATGCGAGCATCGTACATCGCCTTTTCCGTTTTCTGGGCTTCGGGAATGTCAAGTTTCTTGACGCCCCACAACGCACTCAGGCCAACGAAGCCAATGAACAATCCAATGGCAGAGCACAGTATAGTTGCCCGTTTTTGAGCACGCGGTGTTAACCATAAACCCCACGTTATTCCCGCTGTCCAAAGTCCGTTTGCAAAGTGGAAAGTGCAAGCCACAACCCCAGCGGCATAGAATGCAGGCCAAGCCCAACCACTCAACGCTTGGGCCAAAGTGCTCGACGCGTTGTAAGCTCGAAATTGAGCCATTCCAAGAGGTTCGGCAATCGATTTCAACCACCAACCAAAATGGAACCAACCGTGAAGATGAAACACATGCGAAAAAATGAAGATGATTGCAAAGTAACCCGTTAATCGCTGCCACGTATATCGTCGGTTGCTCGCAAAACGGTACTGCGCCGAATTGGACTTGCCGGTCATTCCGATCCAGATGCCAACGACGGCGTGAAATATGATTGGACCGAAGATGAACGCCCATTCGACAAATGGCAACGCTGGCCCTAAAGCATGAATCGAATTAACATTCTTCTGAAACGAAGCGGCACCTCCCAAGATGCTGGAGTTGGTCAACAGGTGCACAACCATGTAGGCACCAATCGGGACAATACCGCTCAGCGAATGCAGTCTTCGAATTAAGAAATCGTTACGATGAAAAAAACCACCCGCTTCTACAAGCTGCTCATCACTCATGGTTGTGGGGTTTGAAACCTTTCATGCGCTCGACTGGACAGGGATTTAAAACAACCCATTTTTGCATGGATCGATTTTCAGCAATGGGCTTCGAATCATGCCATTTGCGCACGACTGTGCCGAATTGAATAGGTTAGGAACATTTTTTTTCACGAATAGTGCCTACTGTTTTTTTCTAGGCGTCGCGTCAAGCTGATC
>JANMNK010000986.1:0-7758 GCA_031373875.1 Pirellulaceae bacterium
TGCTTCGCGAAGGACTTGGATTTGATTTCTGCGACGTAGGTGTCGTGACCAACATTGGCGAAGGCGACCATTTGGGAATCGGCGACGTCGACACAATCGAAAAGTTGGCTCGTGTCAAAAGAATCGTCGTTGAAAACGTCAGCCCGACCGGTGCTGCCGTTCTCAAGGCGGATGATCCCCTCGTGGCTGCCATGGCAGAACATTGCCGTGGGTCCATCGTGTTCTTTGCGCAAGACGGTCAATTCCCGTTAATTGTCGAACATCGCGCCAAGGGTGGTCGTGTGGCTTTCGTTCGCGATCATTCCATCGTGTTGGCTGAAGGTGCCAGCGAGTTTCCTTTGCTGTCGCTTGAACGTATCCCCCTGACACACAATGGAAAAATTGGATTCCAAATCGAAAATGTTTTGGCTGCCACCGCCGCTTGCTGGGGGCTTGGATTGCCTTGCGAACAAATACGCGTTGGCTTGGAAAGTTTTACGACGCAGATCGACAAGATTCCGGGCCGCTTTAATCTGCTAGAAATCAAAGGTGCTACGGTCATCGTCGATTACGGACACAATACATCATCGCTACAGGCAATCCTCGAAGCGATGAAGTTGTTTCCACACGCACGCAGAACAGCCATCTACTCTGCGGCAGGCGATCGACGCGATATCGATCTGATTCGACAAGCGGAATTGCTGGGTGATGCATTTGATAAAGTCGTCATCTACGAAGACGCATACTTGCGCGGCCGACAACCGGGCGAGATAATTCAGTTGTTCCGCGATGGGATGGCTCAATCGAAACGAGTGCGGGACATTGTTGGTTGCCAAGGTTGGAACAATGCCGTCGACGACACATTGCGTCAGATCCAAGCTGGCGATCTCGTCCTCATTCAAGCCGACGTAGTTGACGAAGCCATGCAGTATTTGCGGGAGTTCTTTCACCGCCAAGAATCGGAAAAACCCAACCATATTTCACTTGAAGCCGCAATGAAGAACCCCAAGAATTAAAACGAGTTGAGGGAAAGAAATAGTTCCTGACCAGATTCACGCCGGACTGTTTTCTTTGCCCTGCAAATTCTGCGCTCTTGATGGAAATCGGTTATAAATCGGGCAGCTTCTACCGTGAATCGATTAAAGCTGATGTCCTGGGAAACAGTCAGTGGCTATATTCACGAAGAAGTAAGCTTCTTATTCGCGATGTTGGCAATTGGGCGCAGCGCACCTATGTCCTCTGAATTCGTCAATCCGTACGCGGCACCATCTTTAGCGTCTAGTTTCGTAGAACCCGATATTGCCAGCAGCATCTACCGCGACGGTGGCCAATTAGTCATGCATAAGCGCGCAATATTGCCGGACATCTGCGTCAAGACAAATGTACCTACAACTCGGCGTCTTCGCCGGAAAATGTACTGGCACAATCCACTGTACTACTTATTGGCTCCAGTCGCTTTACTGCTCTATGTCATTGTCGCCCTCATTGTGCGTCAGACAGCCAATATTTCCGTCCCCATTACCGATGAAGTTTATCGAAAGCGATTGAAGTGGATCGGCATTGGATGGCTGGGATCCATTTGTAGTATCGCTGGCACTATTGCCGCTGCAATTGAAATGGAACGCGGCAGTTTTATGGTCTTCGTTTTCTTATTCGCATTGGTCTCGATATTCATCTTTGCAATTATGGGCGCTATATTCTCCGCGATCGTCTCGCCAGCTAAAATTACTAAGAACTACGTTTGGATTCGCGGCGCGTCACCTGAGTATTTAAATCGCTGGTCACAAGCGCCCGTGGGCCTCCGCTGACCAATTTCGTTTGCGACAACAGTTTTCCTTCCTTGAATCCCTCCTAAGCAACTCGTCACGATTCTCCAGAGTACGAATTCATGAACACACAACCCTGGTCTCGAACCATCGCAATACTCGTATTCGCATTGTCATTTTTTGAAGTTGGGATATCAAATGCTCATGCCCAACTTAGGGTAGGCGTTTATTTGAAAAATATCAATCCCAAGACAATGCCTGTCTGGGTGAATGGCAATATCGCTGGAGTCAAATCCGAACGCATCCACGATCCCTTGAACGCTCGCTGTTTGGTTCTCGATGATGGCAAGATCAAGCTCGCTATTTGCGTGGTGGACAGCTGTATCATCCCAATCGAACTGATCGACGAAGCTCGCGCGCTCACTGCCAAACGAACCGGCATCGATCCCGCTCACATCCTGGTCAGCTCAACCCACACACACTCGGCCGTTTCCGTTGCTGGCGCGCACGGAACTCCAGTGCAAGAAGATTACGCGGCCGCTCTGCCGACATGGATCGCCGAAGGCATCGAGCAAGCCACCAAGAATTTGACGCCAGCTCGTTTGGGCACAACCAGCGTCGTTTGCGACAAGTACGTTTATTGTCGGCGATGGATGATGAAACCAGGGACTGCCGACACAATTCCTTTCTCGGGCCGAACCTCCAATCAAGTCAACATGAATCCTGGCTACGATAACCCAAATCGCCTCGCGCAAGTCGGACCGGTCGATACGCTGATTCCAATACTTTCGATCCAAACCGCGGACGGAAAACCGCTGTCTTTGCTTGCCAGTTTCAGCACGCATTACGCAGGGGCTCCCAGCCTGTCAGCCGATTATTTTGCGGTCGTTTGCAACACGTTGGGCGAGAAGCTTCGGCCCGAAGACCCCACAGCCTTTATGGGTTTGATGGCCAACGCAACTAGTGGTGATGCGAACTGCATCGATTTTAGCAAGCCCAGCCAGCCGTTTACGCACATCGAAGTCGGCCGTTACGTTGCAGAAAAAATTCTCTCCGTTGTCCCCGACATCAAGTACCAATCCCAAGTCAGCTTCGCCGGAGACCTTACAACGCTGACAGTCGCTGCGCGAGTGCCGCCAAAGGAAGACGTCGAGGAAGCGAAAAAGTACATGCAGACGCACTTCCCCGATCGGTTGCCAACCTCGTTGATCGAAAACTATGCCAGGGAAACGGTGCTCCTAAGCGAGATGCCCGCGACCCGCGAATTGAGATTGCAAGTCTTTCGAATCGGTGACTTTGGAATTGTCGCAAATCCCTGCGAGTCATACGGCGAAACGGGCCTTAAGCTTCGTCAAGCCAGCCCATTTGCATTAACGATGAACATTGGCCTGGCAAACGGGCACGCTGGCTATATCCCACCCCCAGAACATTTTCAGCTTGGTGGTTATACGACTTGGCGCGCTCGCAGCAGTTGCTTGGAGGAACAAGCCGAACCCAAAATGGTCTCGGGGCTAATCGAACTAATGCAGCAAGTTCATGGGAAATAAATCTTCTAAGTCGACGAAATAATAACTAGACCCGGGCCGTGTTCCCTTACCCGGATACTGTTCCAAAGTATCGATTCGCAAGATCATCACCGAGAAAAAAATCACTGAGTAGAGAGCTACAAACATGTCCAACCCAATAAATCAACCTTTTTCACCGACCAATTTCTCAGCCCCTCCTGAGAAAAAATTCCCTTGGGGATGTTTGCTGGGCGGATGCGGAACGGTGTTCTTGTTGATGATCTTGGCCGTGGTCGGTTCCAGCATTTTTGGATATTTCTTCGTCAAAGGCCAAGTCACAAAATACACTTCGGACGCGCCCAAACAACTGCCAATTGTAGAATACTCGCCCCAGCAAGTCGAAGAGGTTACAAAACGGTTCGAAGCCTTCAAGACCACACTAGAAAAAGGTGAGAAGCCCGAAAAACTCGTTCTCAGTGCCGACGATATCAACATGTTGATAAGTCAAAACGAGCAGTTGCGTGACAAAGTTTTTGTCCGAATCGAAAACGGAAAAGTCAGTGCGGACGTGAGCCTCCCAACCGACGCATTACCACTTGGCAAAGGACGCTTTTTCAATGGTTCGGTTTCTGCAAACGCGTCGCTTGAAAACGGCGTTCTCATCATTACTTTGGCAGATGCGGAAGTAAATGGAGAGAAGGTGCCAGAAGAATTTATGGGGCCCATGAGAAAAGAAAATCTTGCCAAGGACATGTACAAAGACCCCGATGTCGCAAAAAGACTTGGTCAATTTGAAAGCCTTGTTATCGAAGGCGATCAAATCATTCTGACTCCGAAAGAGTAGGGTCCTGTTACAGGTGCCAACTTTCATTTCCAGGCCGGCTTGGGAAAGTGCATTTTTCCTCGAATGCATTCCGCATGAGGCCGACTGCGCGAAGCTGATTTCGCGACACGCGGAATAATGTTAGACTATTCCAACATCAAGCCTGACCGGCACGTAATAGCGATTTTGAATTAGCAATTAGCAGAGACGAAGTGATGCAATTTACCTACGAACAATTGGCAAAGACGATCGACCATTCTTTGCTCATGCCAACAATGACCGTGGAGCAACTGGAGGCTGGATGCCAACTGGCAATTGATTACAACGTGGCAAGCGTTTGCATCATGCCGTATTACATGAAACGATGCACCGAGATATTGTCTGCAAGTACGGTCATGCCCAGCACAACGATCGGTTTTCCACACGGCGGCCACACCACGAAGATCAAGCGAGCCGAAGCTGAACAAGCCATTGCAGATGGTTGCCAAGAACTGGATATGGTTGTCAATATCAGCCAAGTACTGTCCGGCAACTGGGATTATGTAACCACCGATATTCGGATGGTTGTCGAAGCTGCTCATGCGGCCGGTCGCAAAGTAAAAGTGATCTTCGAAAACTGCTATTTGAACGACGATCAGAAAAAGAAACTTTGTGAGATCTGCACAAATCTGAAAGCCGATTGGGTCAAGACCAGTACAGGCTACGGAACGGGAGGCGCGACCATTGCCGATTTGCAGTTGATGCTTGATAGCGTCGGGCCAGGCATTCAAGTGAAAGCCGCCGGCGGCGTCCGCGATTTGGAAACGTTTGTGCAAGTCAAAGCCATGGGTGTAACGCGAATTGGTTCAAGCCGCACATCCGAAATCCTCGAAGCGGCTCGAAAGCAATTGGGATTGGACCCAATCGGTGCCAAAGTCGCCTCCACCGCCGGATACTAACCGCACCAATCCTATGTTTAGCCGCCGCAGGCGCGCCCCCCAGGTCCAACGTTTAGCCGCCGCAGGCTCGCCCGTCCAGCACGAAACCGCACCCAACCCCAAAGCACGCTTCGCGGCTAAACAAAGAGAACTTCCGGTATCCAACGTTCAGCCGCCGCAGGCGCGCCCGTCCAGCACGGAACCGCACCCCACCCCAACCGCGCTTCGCGGCTAAAAAAAGATAACTTCCTGTATCCAACGTTTAGCCGCCGCAGGCGCGCCCGTTCAGCACCAAACCGCACCCCACCCCAACCGCGCTTCGCGGCTAAACAAAGATGACTTCCTGTATCCAACGTTCAGCCGCCGCAGGCGAGCCCGTCCAGAACGAGCTTTGACCGATCCGCGATTATTCGATGGGATTGGCAACGCCGATAACGAGTGCAATTACTGCCCCAGTTGCCAAACGGATAGAAAGATTCTGGCAGACCGATCGCTGTCTCGTCTTCTAAAAGACGATTGGCCCAAATCTTTGGACGAGTTGTAGCCATACAAGGCGACTCGTCATGTTTTGTGTTCCGGGTACAATCGTTGAGACGAATAAATCACCTTCCTCGAGAATTATCGAAAATGGCCAACGACGCAGAAATTCATCAACGCATTACCGCCGCACTCAAAGATTTTCGCGATCCGGAAACAGGACGGCCTCTATCCAAGACAGGTCAAGTCACCGATTGGAGTGTGACCGGTGGCCACGTACGCTGCAAATTGGCTCTCACGTCGCACTCGAGCGCGATCGCCGAAGAAACCGCCGAAGCGTTCCGTCAGTTCATCATAGCTCAGTCGGATGGGATTCAAGATGTCGAGGTCGAGCTTGGCTCGTTCCATCGCCCGCCCGCAACTTCAGGTCAGTTTGGGCTGAAGATCAAAAGCATCATCGCAGTAGGGTCAGGCAAAGGCGGTGTTGGTAAAAGCACATTGGCCGCTTCGTTAGCGTTGACGCTCGAAGGCCTAGGTGCCAAGGTAGGCTTGATGGACGCCGACGTTTATGGGCCAAGCATTCCTCATTTGCTAGGGATCACTGGTCGTCCCGCGATTATCGACGGCAAGATCGAACCCATTCGACACGGTCAAATGCCGGTTATGTCGATGGGCTTCTTAGTCGAAAAAGATCAGGCGGTCATTTTTCGTGGCCCGATGTTGCATGGTTCGATCATTCAATTTTTACGTGACACAAATTGGGGAGAGCTCGATTATTTGATAATCGATCTTCCGCCCGGAACTGGAGACGTTGTATTGACTCTATCCCAGTCCATTTCGTTGTCTGGTGCCGTGGTCGTTTGCACACCGCAAGAAGTCGCGCTACTTGACGCAGTAAAAGCTGTCGCCATGTTCCGCAAGACAAAGATTCCTATACTGGGCATCGTCGAGAACATGAGCGGATTCACTTGCCCCGATTGTCACAAGACATACGATATTTTTGGTCGTGGCGGGGCTCGCGAAAAAGCGGTTGAATTGGGCATCCCGTGCTTAGGGGAAATTCCAATCAACATCAGCATGCGGCAAGAATCCGATGCAGGACAGCTTGCCGAAGTGCTCAATCGCCCCGAATGCCGCAGCCCGATCGTAGCTTACACACGAGCCGTCGTCCGGAACCTAGCCGATCAAGTCGCCAAATCCGGCGCCGCCCCAAGCCTGCCAGTACTGGGATAGATTGTTGAAAAGCCGAAGCGCTGGAACGCACCCCTTTTTTCTGGGCCGTGTGATATGAGAGTCTAGAGCCTCCAATCTTTAGGCGCGGAAACATTCACATGGCAAAGAAACGTAAGAAGTAAACAACAGAACAGATTATTCCGAAGCATTCGCAATGCCGATTTGATGCTGAACGCTACGATCCACGTGTTCTAAACGCAATACGTTAAATTGATACTATTTGGCTTTCGGAACCCCGAACTCGAACTTAAAAAGAAGTTGCTGCTCGCTGCTGAGCATTGTGTATATCCGAAGCAAAGAAGCGTCAACTAATTTGCGCCGTCGACGATCCATTTCAATTGCAAGGCTATAAATCTTGTTTTGAATCTCCTGCGTTTCGTCATCTTGCATTCCAATGTATTCCACAACGTCGGCAGTCAGAAAATTACCACGATAAAAGTCAAATTTCAAAGATCCAAAATAGCATTCTTCGAGCAGATCTAGTTGATCGGGAGTGAGGATCTCTTCGAGTCGCGACTGCAGTTTTTCTCCGCGTTGCCTATTCGTATCTCGCCTGAACTTTCTTGCTTGCGATCGATCCGACAGACGTGGTGGCATATCTATTTTCGAGTTAATCTGCGCCAGTTCGTTTTCCAACTCTTTCAATTGCGTTCCCGTTAGTTTCAGAAAGTCGGAAATTCGAATCGCGTATTCCAACAATCGCTTGAATACGGATTCCTCGCTTTGTGAAAGACCAGAATAGGTTGTCGGAACATCGGGACGCGGTCTTAATGGAAGTTTAACTAAATGGTCGAGTTTCGCTCGGGGTCCCTCGTTGAAGAGGTTGAGTATTGCGATGAGATATTGTTCTCGCTCCTCGTCAATTCGCACTTGAATTGCCTTGTCTTCGGTGGCCGCCTCCTCGCAAACTCCCGAATACGAATCGCCAGAAAACTTTATCATTTCACTAAAGAACGGGCTGGTGACGAGCGAGGTTAGTTGGCGTTCGTATATCAACTCTCGGTAATAAGCATGACGCAGAATTGCTTGTTGGCTTTCCGTCAACTTGCTCCGTTCCA
>JANMNK010001011.1:0-3781 GCA_031373875.1 Pirellulaceae bacterium
TACGGATGATACTGATCCAAGTGAAGCGAAAAGTGCAATGGATCATGAAAAGGCAAGCCTTTCCCAGCACGCTCAACTAATGGAATACGCTATCGAAGGACTGAGTACGTCAATTCAATTGGCAACACACGAGGAGATACGAGACTGTTTTGATGCCCTCACAACTGTCAAATTCAAGGCTGAATTGGCCCTTGAACATGCACGAAAATCTCTGAGTCAAGGAGCCAAGTCGGACAATAGCCGATGAGGCTCAATACTTCCAAATGCGCAATTGATCGAGCATCTTTGTTAGCAACGACCGAGAGGTTGCAAACGAGCTATCTCATCTCTAGCCTCTCGCGGAGATTTGTCGGTTCGCTTGCGTTGTCTTAGACAAACGTGGCACTCTCCGTTTGCATTGCAGACTTTCTGCAGTGCTTCGCCTGAGCGAATTGCTCATTCTCAAGAACGGAGATTGTTCGATGTTCGTGGACCAAAAAGACGGGACGTGCCGTTCCTGTAACGGTCAGCTTGAAATTGTTGGCGCAGACGATGCGACGCTGGAAGTCGAGTGTACGGAATGCAGTGATGGCTATTCTGTCGAGTCGGATGCCTTCAACGATGGAGGCATCAAATACTGGCCGCAAGCGATGGTTGAATTTGGGGAGGAATTCTGATGGACCCAGATGCAACACTTCGCGATTTGCTTGAAGCCATTCTTAAAAGGAACTGGCATCTAGTCGACGAGTTGCAAGACTCGTTACTCACCTGGATGGAACGTGGCGGTTTCCCGCCATCGACGATTGGCTCTAAGGAGCTTGGCACAGAGTGGCATCGGTCGATTGCAACTTTCGTATGCCACGCTGCAGCGTCCAAAGCCCGAGATGCTGGAAAGCGACGTGCTCGAAAGCGAAAGGATGAATTATCGTAGTAGTCATGCAATTGCAGAGCTCCTGTATCGTTTCGTCTGAAAGGCTTGATTCGAGAATGTCGATGAAAAGCCGTTGGCTGCAGGCCACATCTTGGGATCGAGAATTGCTCAGGTACGCCCCGTGATCGCAAGATTACGGGGCAATTTCGAGAAACTGCAAACTGTTAAGAGATGATTTTAAAGTCCATCCCCGCTGGTGCCCGGTGCATTGTCAGAAGACTGAATTTCTGCGACTCTCATGGGAGCGTCACGCATTCCCTTCTTGAATTTCATTGCTGCTTGACTTTCGTCGCAGCGTCTTCGGTAGCATTGCTGCAATTCTTCGACCCGCACTTGTGCTGCCAATCGTTCCGATTCGGTTGCATCCCATAGCAGTTTTACTGCATCTTGTAATAGTCGCGTTGTCGGCTTGTTGACTGCGTGTGCAATAATGCGCAACTGCTTCATTTCGTTTGAACTTAAGCGACTTGCTGGCCATGGATACCCGACGGGCAGTTCGGATAGTTCGTCGTTATTAGCCACGTGCTCTGGTTTTTTTGGCGATTCCATATCAACAAGTTGTCACCAATTCAATTTCAAATCAAGCCTCGATTCAATGCTTGACTACGTGGATGTGCGATGGTCTTGCACGAACCTCATGAGTTCAGGCACTATCGGCGTTGGCAGTCCGAATCGGACTGCTAATGCCTGAGAGCATTTTCTTTCAAATCAGAGGAGAAAAACCATGGAAAAAAAGCAAACCCCGCGTCCGCAGGCACAACATGAGCGGACGCCGCCAGAAATGAAGTTCGGCCCATTTCCAGGTGGAATCGGTGTCGCCATTTGGCTCAACACCGCAAGCAACGACGATGGATCAAAGCATTTTCGATCGATTACAATCGCGCCACGGCGATATCAAGATCGCGAGACAGGGGAGTGGAAGGACGCGGGTAGTTTCAACACCTCGGATCTTCCGGCCTTGATCTTCGCGTTACAGAAAGCCCAGGAGTATGTCTTTACGACACCGCTCCCGGAAAAGGAATCTGGAGTCGAAGTCGACTCTGGAGATCCAACACCGTTCTAGATTATCGGTTGCTCTCAGGCACCGCCCTCATGCTCGTCGCATGGGGGCTTTTCAAGTAGGAAGTTTGCACAATTGCGAAAGTTCCTGCATCATCGCGACGCCACTGCCAATTTTTGACAGCGGCATTATCGTTCCCTGACAACCATAGCGGAGAATGTGCGATGATCCCGAGAGATCCGACCAACCCGGCGTACGTTTTCGTTCCAGAAGACGTCGCAAGCTCAATTCCACTTCTTTACTCCTGCGAGCATGTTGATGATCCAATTGCTCGCTTGAAATTCTTTTCACCTGATAGTTCGTGGACTTGGTACCTCATTGAATACGACAAGGAGCAACGCTTGGCCTTTGGACTAGTCATTGGCCATGAACGCGAGCTTGGATATTTCTCCCTCGAAGAGCTTGAGGAAATTCGAGGCCCACTGGGACTACCGATCGAACGCGATCTCCACTTCGAAGCAACACCGGTTTCAAAATGCCGGTAATCAAGTCAGTGGAATGCAGAGTGGCCCCAGTCGTTTGGTTGGGGCCTTTTCATTATCTTGTGATCAGTGCTGCAGTGGATGACATTCAATGTGAAGTGGTACAATGGTTCCGTTCATGCAGAGCATTACGAATTCCAATTTCGGTCCCTTGATTGCCTACCTTGTGCCAGGCCTGACAACGCTTTTCGGATTTAGCCAAGTGTCAGCATCGCTAAGAACTTGGATTGAAATTGGCTCTTTGGGATCGCCGACTTTAGGCGGATTTTTATATTTAACAGTGGCCTCGATTGCTGTTGGTATGGTCGTTAGTGCAATTCGATGGGCCATTGTCGATTCGATTCACGCTTGGACAGGACTTGCCATGCAGCCGCTGAATTTTCGCCGACTCAACGAGTGCGTCGAGGCAATTCAACTGCTCATTGAAATTCATTACCGGCATTATCAATTTTACGCAAACATGCTTGTAGCAACAATTATTTCGTACGCATGCTACCGGTACAAATCGATCGGGCTACTCGCATTCGGCTGGGTTGACGCAGGCATGTTGTTTTTATTGGTGATCTTTGCAGCAGCTTCCCGAGATACACTAGGCAAATATATCCGAAGAAGCGAACAGGTACTTTCCCAAGATCATTTTCCTAAAGGAAAATGATGGAATGGAGATTCGGTCACGAGGTTGCTTATTTCGCAAGTTTCTTTTCCAATCTCGCGACGAATTCCCCAAGAGATAAATGGAAGTGGAGCAAGATGGTTCGCAGTTGGATGATATCAAGCCTGCGGTCGCCCCGTTCAATTTTGCTCACAAATGATTGGGTCTGCCCCAAAAGTTCAGCTAATTGCACCTGGGTGACCCCCGAATCTTCGCGACATTCCTTCAATAATCGAAGAACAATCCTGTATTCGACAGTATAGATCGTCTTTTCCAATTTACCGTTTTGCAACTGCCTACCGCTATTGGCGGGGCCCTGCGATTTCTTTTTCGCCACGTTCGCTCCTTCAGGAGAAAAATCTCGTGATGCGTAGGAATTCCCCTTGCACGAAGCGACGTTGTATATTCCACTAAGGAATAGTCCAAAATGGACTATTTTGTCCGGTGAGTCTTTTTGAGATGGAGGTGTATGATGGCGAATGGTGGCAGTCATGGGCCGAAGAAGCCGCAACCAAAAGGCGGCGGCAAGCAAGGATCGACGACTGCTTCGAAACCTACCGAAGCCAAGAAAAAGTAGGCAGAAGCAGTAGTTCAAAAAAACTGAGCGGCCCTGTGGGAGCTATTCTTCCATCGGGCCGCTGTCGTTTCATTCCGGCATCAACTTCATTTTCCTCGAT
>JANMNK010001026.1:0-15785 GCA_031373875.1 Pirellulaceae bacterium
GTTTCCACGCCTTCGACTAGTTTGTCATCAATGGGTCGAAGGGTGATTGTGGCGCTGCTTTGTCCGACCGGAATTGACACTGTTCCATTCAGCGGCGCGTAGTCGATAGCATTCTTGGCAGTGCCCGCCATGGTGTAATTAATAACAACGGGATTATTCTTAGCTGGCTCACTAAGCGAGAATTTAAAGGCTCCTGTATCGACTGTATCGCCCGCCAATGTCTCAGCAGCTTGGCCATCGGTCACCGAGATGGATACGCGATTACCCGCGACGAGACCAAGCGCATTGAGCGCGTTGAGGCGACCGCCGGTCAGGACTAAACCGCTCCAAGCAGGAATCTTATCCGTGCTTTGCAAAATGATGTTCTTGAGTTCCGCCTGGGACATTGTCGGAGCCTGGGAAAGCACAAGTGCGGCGACGCCAGCAACGTGTGGAGACGCCATCGAGGTTCCGCTGATCGTTCCGTAAGAACCCATCGAAATTGGGAAGGTGCTCAAGATGTCCACACCCGGTGCAGCCAAATCGACTGTTCGCGCGCCCCATTGTGAGAAGCCAGCTCGGTTGTCATTGTCGTCCGAAGCGGCTACGGCGATAATATTATCGTTGTCATACCCTGACGGATACGATGGAATTAGATCGTTGTCAAAATTGCTATTTCCTGCTGCTGCCACAAATACTTGGTTTGCAGCGCCAGCAGCGGTAATCGCGTCCTTTAAGGCTTGCGTAAATCCTCCACCACCCCAACTGTTGTTTGTCAGATTTACTTTCATTTTGGTGGCGTAGTTTACGGCGCCGATTGCTGCGGCCAGTGTTCCGCCCCTTAATCCGAGGAACTTAATCGGCATGATCTTTGCTTGCCAATTTACTCCTACCACTCCGAGCGCATTGTTGCCTTCGGCCGCGATGGTTCCTGCCACGTGCGTTCCGTGATCGACATCGTCCATGGGATCGTTATCGTCATTTGCAAAGTCCCAGCCGTTGACGTCATCGATGAAGCCGTTTCCATCGTTGTCTTCACCGTCACCCGGTGTCTCGCCTGGATTCTTCCACATGTTATTTTTTAGATCGGGATGATTGTAATCGACACCCGTATCGATAACACCCACGATTATGTTGGAACTGCCGGTCGCAATATTCCAAGCTTCGGGGGCATCTATGTCCGCATCTACTTTTCCGCCGGATTGCCCGATGTTATTAAGTCCCCACATCTCGCTATAACGCGTGTCGTTCGGGCTTTGCAATGCGTGGACGATATAGTTCGGTTCAATATACTGTACGCGCTCATCGTTCCAGTATTGATCGATTGCGTTCGGCACGACGGCCTGCGAGTCGGCGTCGGTCAAAGGGCCGACAGGCATCGGCAGTTCCCAAACTTGAATTCCAAGTTCCGGAAAGGTCTTGATTACCTGAGCACCAATCTCGGACTTAAGTTGACTTGCTGAAGCATCCGAAACCCCAGCTCGAAGCTTGACGAGGACTTGGTTTGGTACATAGTCCTCGGTTGCCGGAATTACGGGCTTCGAAAGCCCGATACCATCATCGCCAACGATGGCAGCCAACAGTGATCGCGTTTCCAATTGCTCGACGCCGTGAAGAGACAATGTTCGACGTAGTCGTTGTCTTCGATTGCTTTTAGCGATTGCGTTTCCAAAAAATCGTGACAACAGCTTTTCGTTTCGTCTCATTTTTAATCTCATTGACCGCGATTAGAGGCCTGTTCGGCCGAGTGGGAAGTTTGAAAAGGACTATCATTTCGGATGAAAATCGAAATTGTTAGATTCCGTCGACAAGCGCTTAATGTACTTTCCCCTACCGAAAAAGTCAATTTTTCTCATTGAATGGGTTCCCATGAGTTTCGGGAGCAAATGACATCAATAGCAATGTTTTTGCTTAATTGTTCAGAATCACGAGCGCGAGGCAGGGAGTATGGACGGATTCACCTGCGGCGGGTAATGATGCGGGACTCGCCTATGGGTGGGTAGACGAAGATGCACGCGCCTGCGGCGGGTAAACGAAAAGCGGTGGGTAAACGAAGATGCGAGCGCCTGCGGCGGCTAAACGAAAAGCGGCGGGGCTCAGGCGGATGAACTGGGTGACTCGCGTTAAGCGGGTTGGGATTTCCGCGATGCGAAACCGAAGACTCCTCGCAAGAGTCCGACTCCACCTATTCCCATGATCGCTACGATACCCAAGTTTGCAACACGATCTTGTCTTTTACGCTCTTGATACCACTGCTTGACGATTTCACGGTCAGCCAAGGATACTCGTAGTTCAACCCAAGCTTGATGATAGGTTCCAGACGGGACCTTCACTTCGGCGTCGTACGTCTTATTTTCGACGAGCCAATGGGATCTAATCCAATCAGCAGTCAAATTTTTTAGTTCGGAAGCTTTTGGTTCATCGATCAAGTATTGATCGATGTAACGTCTGCCTTCGACGAGTAGACTCGTATCGATGCTTTTCAAACTTTCTTCGAACGTCGCTGCAAGCTCACCGCCGACGGAAAGGTAGTGGATCGTATCGGTGATTTGCGGTGCTCGAGCAATCCAATCTGGACGGTCTACGGGCAGCAAGGGCTCCGTGTGAACTCCGATCACCGGACCTGTTGTGTCCGCAGCATTCATAACCGTCTCGGCTTCGTTGTCGGTTGTAATCTCGGATGGTGAGCTAGCCGCAGCGGCAGGCGCAGGGGGGACGGATTCTAGGGGACTTTCGGTATTCACCGCACCGGCAAGTGACGGGATAGTAGCCGTTTCATTTGGGATCAGAATGACCGCCTGCATGGACGCGATCTCAACGGGATTTTCTAATCGAGGCGGCCGCTCCTGACGAATTTTGGATTGTGTCGTCATCGCAACGGAGATGCCGATGATTAATGGAATGAAGGCGGCGAAAGTTTTCCTTGAGTTGCAACACATTTTTCGATTCCTGTTTGATCAACAGTTTTAAAAGACAGCCGGACCTTCACGTCAAAAACAGCGTGCGGCAGCTTCTTAAATAGGTTCGTAAAATCTCATCCGCCCTTGGATTCGAATTGGAGAAAACAGATTTGCTTGGCGGACAACATGATCATCAAGTTATCCGTTTCGGTCCATCCTGATTCTCGCGTTCAAGCGACGATAGCTTCTGGGTCATCGATTGTCTTGCGATCGGAGCTCACCCAGTTTGCCGATAATTGAATGGCAATTGCTGTGGTCCCGGCGAAGATCAAACCCCAAGGTTGTGGAATTGGAATGATCGCTTGCACGACAGCGGCCCCGAACAGAGTTGCGACCACCGAGAACAAACTGAACCGACGTTTTCGAATCGAATCGGCTTGTCTCCACCACCGGACAATACCCATCAGTAGTCCAAAGTGAGCGACGAAAGCAGGCAATAGCGGGTTATTTGCTTCATCGTAAAATCCGTTCCAGCGAGGCATGTCGGATTGAATGATATCCGGGTTATTCACCAAGCTCCAAGGCACAATCAGATAATCGCTCAACAAGAATGCGATGCCCCCAAGGGCGATCCCGGCGGCCAATTGCTTGAAGCGGAAGACGGCTTTGTCTTCTTCACGTGATTCCCAGCCCTTGGCAAAATACAAAACGGTCCATGAAGTCAATAGTGCCATCAAGCCAACCCATATCGCTGCTGCCGTAAGGCCAGGCATTTCAAGTGAGTCGTTTGCCAAAGCAACCAATCCACCGACGACTGCCAGCGTGATAATCGTACCTGCCGACGCCAACATGCTGCCGGTTAGTTCGAACCAACGCAACGACCACGGTTTTCGATTCAGCAATCTTCGTTGGGCTGCTTGCCATTGTCGGAATGTGATTGGACGTGCTGCGACGGGTTTATTCGGCTGTGCGGCTTGACGTACGGGGGGCTGAGCCATAATCGGCTGCGGAGAATATGCAGCGTATGCGGCTGGGCCCGTGGCCATGACAGGGGGCGTCGGTGCTTGGTTTGTCTCAGGTTGTTTGTGACCGATGGCGATGTACCAAATGATGTAATAAGGGATGTAAATCATCAGCGCGCTAACCGCGACGCCAACGATCCAACCGATGTTGAATATCAAGAACAAGATGATACCGGCGGTCGCTAAACCTCTCCAAGGCTTGTCATTGGGTAATTGCGCGAACCACCTTTGCAATTGCAACCAAGTTGTTTGGATGGTTCGAGCGACGGGTTCACGATAGCGTACGGTGGCTGACTCCTCGATTTCGGGTTTGAACCCGTTACCTTTGGCTTTCGCATTTCGGTCGTGTACATGAACTTGACCAAAGACGATATCGGCTTGACCAAGCATGGCAGGCGCTGATTTCAATTTGGGCGGTTCCGACGTCGCGGCTGCGTAGGAAACTGGTGTTGGTGCCGATATTCGCGCGACCAGTCCATTTGCTTCGACACGAAGCCCAAGGGGCTCTAGCATTTCGCGAACGTCTTTAAAACGCGACGCTGGGTTTTTCGCCAACGCTTTACGAACAACGTCGGAAAATGGAGAATTCAAAGCGCTCACATCCGGATCAGCCGTCAAATGCTTGAGGATGATTTCTTGGCTGCTTTCGCCTTCGAAAGGCACGTTGCCCGTCAGCATTTCGTAAAGGATGATACCTAATGCGTAGATGTCGATCTCTTTGCCATATTCCCCTTTGCCAATTTCAGGAGCCATGTAATGGAAAGTCCCGACGCTTTCCGTTTGGCCGCCTCGTTTGGAGCAGGATATGAATTTCGAAAGACCGTAGTCGCCGATTTTGACTAGGCCACTATCGATAAAAATGTTGGCTGGTTTCAAATCGCGGTGAACGATGCCTTGATCGTGCAAATACGCCACGCCGGCTGCCAGTTGCCCGAAGTACTGCAAAGTTTCGTCGATCGACATCCCTTGAGGGCGATGGTCGAGAAGCTCGCGAAGGCTCTCCCCGGATACAAACTCCATGACGATCCAGCCTTGGCCGGATTCATCGAAACGGATGTCGTACAGACCTACCAAGTTCGGATGACGCAGATTCAAGCATTGGCGAACTCCCCGAACTTCGACTTCCAAGTTCCGTTGAATGCGTTTGAGCGCGACTTCTTTACCGGCATCGTTTACGGCAAAGTAAACTTCGCCGAAACCGCCAATGCCCACACCACGCTTGATGCTGTAGCCGCTGAGCGGTTGATCGCCGTTTCCGTATGCGAATCTCATTCCTGCACCCTGTTTTTGCGCGATGGGCATTTCATTGGATTCTGGAGCGTCAGATGCAGCCTTGCGTTTAAGTACAGCGGCTAGCATTCCCATAATGTTGTCTCACTTCAATAAATTGTGAGTACCGACTTGAAAATTCGAAATACGAAGTTGTGATTTTTGTTAGTAATGTGAAACTTAATCGTCTGTGCATCCATTCGCTTTTTCATTGTCAATCTTGCGTTGTTGCGGAAAACCACCGAGCAAAATTCTCAGGTTGTTTTTTCGCTGTCACTCGATCGCCAAAGAAAAATCGGCTCCTTGAACCCTTCGCCCCCGCTCGAGGACGATCGGTTCGCGTGTCTGTTTTCCATTCTGCTCTAACGGTAGGCTAGAACGGCACATCCATTGGTCGCGATTTTTGAACAAAACCACGTCGCCACTCCAAAATGGACATAAAACATGATTTGTCGGTCCAGAACCCAGCACACAGGACTCCGCCATCAGCAAAGCCCCATCGACTGACGGATGCCAGCGATGGTTGCTAATCAGGTTCAGCCTAGCTGTTGCGCTGAGTGGATTGGGCTTGGAAAATAGGAGCTCAACACGATCACCCAGTTTGATTCTATCACCGTTGCGCAGGACCGTTGCTCGGTCAATCTTTTGCTCGTTTACGGAAACGGATTGAAAAGGTTGGAGCAGATAGGATTCACCAGATCGGCGAATTGCTGCGGCACGGCGGCTTAGATCGCCCAGGATTGGCAGGTCCACTGCATTTCCTGGAATCGCTTGGCCAATGGTTACTTCGGGTTGTTCGCACAGCAAGAACCCTCCAACGCCGTCGACCCATAATATGCGGGAAGTTGAAACCGGGTCAGCCGATACTTTGGGAGTTTCGCGGTTCCGGAAAAAGTGCGTCGCTGCGTGGGTTTCATGAGCGTTAGCCATACCCGGTTCCTTTCCCAACAGATTAGTCCCCGGCAACTTGTTGCCCCGTGCCTTTTGTTCGAGCAAAGCTTGTTTGCGAACGTGCAAGGCCAGCGGGTGCCGAATAGCTAGGCTCAATATTCGTTCGCAAATGTCATTTACTTCCTGCCATTTGTTCTGCGACTGCGCAGTATTCAAGTCGGCGAGAAGGGACTTTGTTTGTTCGTGATCCGACTGTATTTTGGCGATGGCGGTTCGAACTTCGAGCGATATAAGTTCCTTGGGAAGGGACTCCAGTTGAAGCTCGGCTTCGGCAAATCTTCCCAAGGCCGACAATCGATTCGCTGAACGAATCGCTTGAACGGTCGCTAAGAGTGCTTCAAGTTCTTGCGAACTGAGATGGGCGTTCTTCAATGCTGCAATTGCTTCGTCGACGGCGTTCAAATTATTCTGAGCCATCTGCTTTTGGCACCAGATTGCAACCTCCGCCATCAATTCCGATCGCAATCGCTGCAGTTGCTGTGTTTCACCACACAGTTGCCTGAGTTGTTGAACGGCAGTCGTGCATTTCGTCCAATTCGCATCTAGTAGCGATTTGTGGAAATCGGCTACGAGCTTTTCCGAGATATCAACGGCCAGTCGTCGGCCAGCTAATCCAGTATCGAGATCGGTCGACAAGAGCTCGATGGCTCGGTCGAGATTCCCTTGCCGAATAGCCTCTTCGGCATTGTCTAATACTGCTCTAGCACGATCGTTCATAGTGTCTAGTGTCAGTCTGATCATGGTTTTCGTCAACCAAAAAGCCGACCGACGGAGGAGGATTCGTGCGGTCGGCTGATAAATCGTTTAGAAACGTTGGGATTTGATAGCCGTGAACACATGGTTCAGGCGAGTTAAGAAATGCCACGCCACTGGCAGGCTCGTTCTGACTGGGCGTATCCAAAGTGACTTTTTTAAATTCGAGCGGCAGACAAATTTGCCTGCCGCTCGTAAAGCTTCGGTTTACGTGTTGGTCGGGAGAACGAATCAAGTGACGGGGGCTTGCGGTTCCGACAAACTTAATTCTTGACCAGAGTTTCGACTTCGCTTCGGCCTTCGCCAAAGTAATCGGTGATTTGGTCGACCAAGTCCGCAGGAGCTTGTTCTTCGAGTTGGATGCTGCCTTCCAACACGCCTTCGTTTTCGATCATCTTTTCGGCAACGTCGATCCGGCTACGAATGTCATCCAAAAGATCGCGAGTGCGGCTCAAGTGGCTGTCGTTCAAGTGAACTTGACTCGATGTTTCAGCTACTTGGACCATCGTCAACCGAGCTTGTAGATTTTCGACTTCGACTTCGAGCTGACGCTTGGCTGCCAGCATTTCGTCAAGCTTTCGACGGGCGGCATCCAAATTCTTCGTACGAGCTTCCAAAATCTTTTCAAGCTTAGAAGTGGTGGCTTCTTGTGTTTGGAACTGCTTGAATCGATTCGATAGGTCGTCCTTCACTTGATCCGACGTGTAGGTTCGGCTGGCGTAAACAAAGTGGCTGCTGCCAGTTTGGATATCGTCCTTGAGACGCATGATGTCCTTGCGACCCTTGGCCAAGCCGTTCTGCTTGTTCTTGACTTCTTCAGCCAAGCGATTCACTTCGACTTCTTCGCGAGCGATGACTCGCAGGTTGTCGGCGATTTCAGGTTTGAGATCCGAGATCATATCGCGAGCTCGTTTGATCTCGACTTCGATCGGAATGCTCTCCCGAATAGCTTGTCGAGCGGAGGAGACCCCCGAGCGAACGTAGCTGAAAACAGGAGCTCCGACCAAGAGCCCAATTCCACCGGCTGCGATTGCAGAACCAATCAATAATTTCTTCAACATCTTCAAATCCTCCGTTTGCGTATCCGCGACATGTGCTGTTCTTTGCCGCCCCGACCACTCGGGCAGCCGTGTCTCACAGGTTTCAACCGTTTTGAGACACCCTCCAATAAGTGATTCGCAATGGTTCGGTGAATCTTGAGAAAAGGTTACAACAATTTTTCAACCATTTCTCGCGCGACGATTGCGAGCACCCAGACTGTTCGGTCGAAAATCGAGCAGATTGGCAAAAACGAAGCTTTGGTGATGTTTTTTAGCAACAAAACCGCTGCCAACTTGTACTAAGGCAGCATCCAGGGCACGGTAGCAAACGCCGTCACTCACGGTAATTCGTACTGGGATTTTCGCGATTTAACGGGTCAGGCGGTAATCGTTGACGGCATTACCTGGATTCACAAAATAATTCCCCAATTTCTCGCAACAAACGCCTGCGAAAAGCGATCAGTAATTATGGAGGGAAAATGATCGAAACGGCGTGATTCGGGTTAATCAATCGCTAGAAAAGCGGCGATTGGAATAGGACGAAAAGCGAAAGCAGTGCGGTTTGCGAATGTCGTCAACTTTTTGATAGTGTCGCAGAAAATGACTGTAACGTTTCTCAATCAATTTCGCTTAGAACGCCAGACAGCAAAAACACGACGATTTTTGCTGTCAGGTTCCGACGGATCGAGAATTTCGAAGAATATGGACTTTGGAACAAAGATTGCATGAACCAATTATCAGAAGTTTGCTTCTGATGAAGTAAGGCCCGACAGAATTTTTTAACAGGTCAAGGTGAAAGCCATGACGCCCAATAATGAAAAGTCTGGAGAATTCGAAAACATCGTAGAAGTTGGGTTTTGGCACAACCTACAAACAAAGGTCGCTTGCCACTCCACAATGACACTCGAAGACTGGTTTGAAGCTCGGTTTGAAGAGCTGGAAAACAAATTCGCTTCGTATGTCACATCCAACTCGACCAAGTTGAGAATCTCGCGTCACAAAGAAAGCGAATAATCTTCGGGACCTAACATTCCCAGGCAATAGCTTTGATTTGCTTGGGAAACGACCACTCGGCAAACGGCACGCTCAAGATTCTGCCGGCTATCAAACGCGTTCTCTTCTCGCGGTACTATCTAAAGCCGAATATTTCTCTGACCCCTCAATCGGCAAACTTCTTGCCATTTTCTTGCTATTGAGACAGGCTTAAAGAAAAATCAATTTTGTGCGCCCGGAATCGGGACGGATGTGCACTAATAGGTTGCTATGCGCCAAATCAAAGAAAAAATCGAAGCCGAACAGTTTTCCGAAAGGTTTACCGACCCTTCGTATCGGGCGGATTTGCCATCGGACGCCGAGTTGCTCGAGCTGTACATTGTGGGCGGGTGCCGCGAATCGCTGCTCACTTTGGTTAAGCGATATTCGCCATTGGTAGCCAGCGTGGTTCGACGGATGGTCAGCAATCTGCAGGATGCCGAAGACGCCTTTCAAGCGACCTTTTTGGTCTTCTTGCAGTCTGCCGACAAGATTCAGAAACACGCATCGGTCGCATCTTGGTTGTATGGCGTAGCGTATCGCGTCTCCAGTCGTGTGCGACAAACCACAAATCGAAAGAGAGGCGTCTCGCTTAGTGAAAATGACATGCCTGTGTTTCATAGCGAAAATCCATTAGCCAATTTGGCACGTCAAATTGAAATGGAGTCCCTTGACTACGAGATACAGCAATTGCCACTGTCACTCCGTGGTCCTTTGATCGAACATTACATCATGGGGCATTCCGCAAGCGAAATTGCGGAGCGACTTGAACTGAGCGTTTCGGCGATCGAAGGCCGATTGCGACGCGGGCGGAAATTGCTGCGGTATCGATTGGCAATGCGTGGAACTAGCTTGTCAATTGTCCTGGCAGGCGCGGCTTGGTTTAGGATTCAATCGGCCATGGCGGCCGAATGTGTCGCATGGACTACAAATCTCATCGAATCAACGGCTTCATTTTTTCAAGGCGTTGGTTCACTCAGCTCGTCAAATTTGCAGACATCTCATCTCGTCAAAGGGGAACTGGCTATGAAGACAATTATCTCGACAAAAACACTCGGCGTACTCTCTGCTGCCTCAATTTCCGTGATAGCGATTGCTGCTGGAGCGCTTGCATTTCAAGCGGGTGGCGGTAAAGCAAACAATGGCGCACTTACGTTGAAATCGGCAACGGTTATTGAAAACGATGCCCAAGTCCTCGCGCAGTTGGGTGGCGGCGGGGCCCAAACGCCTGCGGGAGGAGATGGGGGCGCAGGCATGATTGGGGCGATTCCAGGACTAAGTGGCGCGCCGGGTGGTATTGGCGGCATCGGCGGTGGCGTGGGTGGTGCAGGCATGGGCGGCATCGGTGATGCAGGCATGGGCGGAATGGGCTTGGGCTCGATGATTCCTCGCAATAAAGCTCTGACTAAACCAGAAGGCAGGCCGAGTTGGTTGGAAACGGGAAATAGTGATCGAGAGCGAATTGAGCTGAATCGAAAACAGCTACACGAGACGGAGGTGACCTTGAATTTTGTAGGTCAACCACTCACCGATGCGATTCAATCACTGCAAGCGGAAGCGTCGATCGCAATAACCCTTGACACCAACGCTCTTTCGGAGGAAGGGATCGCGTTGGAAGAGCCGATAACGGTTAATTTGCCCGCCATGCCACTTTGCGATGCCTTGGAAACCATCCTCGAGCCGATTGGCCTGACCTACGAAGTCCACGAACGGTATGTGAAAGTAACGACGAAAAGCGCCGTAAAGATGGCGGTTCGATTTTATGACTTGGCGTTTGTGCTACCTTCGACAGAGGGACTCGATGACGTTAAGAACACAATAGAGCAAGTTGTCGAAGAACAGTGGGAAGTTACGGGTGGTACGGGTTCGATCTCGACAATCGGCTCAATGATGATCGTGCGATGCGGCGAACATGCTCATCGCGAAATCGAGAAACTGCTGGCCGAGTTAGAAAAGATGCAACCAGAAAACTTCTTTTCAAGGGAAGTTTTAGATGCTCCGCAGGCTGGTATTGGCGGGGGCGGCGGTGGTGCTAGTGGGGGCGGCGGATTTTTCTAAGCCCACCGGATTCAATCGACGCGCCCAAGACCGAGAAATAGAATTGCCATGCTCGTGCCAAGCCTCCTGGCGATTGTGGAAATTTCTTCCCGGTCCTAGCGATCAAGAAGTTCGCCCAAGTATTTGCCTGTGAAGCTCGCGTCGACATTGGCGATCGCTTCCGGAGTCCCTTGGGCGATAATCTGACCGCCTTGTTTGCCACCCTCCGGCCCTAGGTCGACGATCCAGTCACAGCATTTCAGCACATCCAAATTGTGCTCGATGACGATAACCGAATTGCCTTTCGCCACCAAACCATCGAGCACTTGGAGTAGCATGCGGACATCTTCGAAATGCAGTCCCGTTGTGGGCTCGTCGAGCATGTATAAAGTCGAAGTGTTAGTCGAGGTGGATAGCTCAGTTGCTAATTTGATACGTTGGCATTCGCCGCCACTGAGCGTTGCCGACGATTGGCCAAGCGGTAGATAGCCTAAACCTACCCGACGCATGCAATCCACGGTTGGCCAAATCTTTTCGAAGTTCTCAAAGAACTCGGCAGCTTCGCCGATGCTCATCGCGAGAATCTCGGCAATGTTCTTGCCTTTGAATTGAACCTGCAGCGTTTGCCGATCGAATCGCTGTCCGTTGCATTGATTGCAAACGACAAACATATCGGACAGAAAATTCATTTCGAGCCGCAACTGGCCTTGGCCTTGGCAAGTTTGGCATCGGCCTGGACCGGCGTTGAACGAGAATCGATTGGCTCGAAAACCACGCTGTTTCGAGTCGCGCGTGCTCGCGAAAACTTCGCGTATTTCATCAAATACACCGCTGTAAGTTGCTGGCGTGCTGCGAGGAGATCGACCAATGGCCGCTTGGTCGATCATGATCATCCGACTGATTCGCTCTTGGCCTTTGATCGATCGAAAGGTGCCAGGTCGGGACGAGACTAATCCAAAGTGCCTCATCAAGGCCCGAGCAAGCGTGTCGTTGATCAGCGTGCTTTTGCCGCTTCCGCTGACGCCACTAATTCCGGTCAAGCATCCAATTGGGATTGCCAAGTCCACGTTCTGCAGATTATTCGCCGAAGCACCTTTCAGCGTTATCCATTCTTTGGCTTTAGGGGTTCGTCGTTGAGTGGGGAGAGCGATTCGCAACTCACCGCGCAAATACTTGGCCGTCAAGGAATCGGCATCACGCATAACATGGCTTGGAGTGCCTTCGGCTGTAATTTCGCCGCCCAGCAATCCCGCTCCAGGGCCAATATCGATCAACCAATCTGCTTGCCGCATTGCCGTTTCGTCGTGCTCGACAACGATGACCGTATTTCCCAATTCTTGCAAATCGCGAAGCGTCTTAATTAGCAGATCGTTGTCCCGCTGAT
This sequence comes from Pirellulaceae bacterium, assembly GCA_031373875.1. Lineage (GTDB taxonomy): Bacteria > Planctomycetota > Planctomycetia > Pirellulales > Pirellulaceae > JANMGV01. The sequence goes on from JANMNK010001026.1 coordinate 12,368, forward strand.
GCAGTCCGATGGATGGTTCATCCAAAATGTAGCAAACGCCGACCAAACCGGTTCCAATACTGGTCGCCAGCCGCACTCGCTGCATTTCACCGCCGCTCAACGTGTCCGCCGCACGGTGCAGGGACAAATAACCCACTCCGACCTGAGCCAGAAAATGCAATCGATGCAGCATCTCACTCAGAATCGGCTTGGCAATAGCCTCCTGCACTTTTGAAAATTGCAATTGGCTGAGCCATGTGTGGCACTCCGTCAGCGACATGGTGACGATATCTGTAATCGATTTGCCGTCTAGTTTGATGGCGTTGGCTTCTTTGCGAAGTCGGCTACCATTGCATTCTGAGCACGGAGTTTGGTCGCGGAAATCCTTAAGCCAATTTCCATCATCGCCCAGTTTTGCAAGCAGGCTTTCAAGATAATTCAGCAGTCCGCCCGTCTGCGCCTGTCCAAGAAAATTCTGCCTTTGCGATTGGGTTAAGCTGTTAAGCGGATCATTCCACGTCAAACCAAAAGCTTCGAGCAACGATTCGATTTCTCGACGCATGGCTCTCTTGGTCGCCGCGTCCGCTGCTTTCCAAGGTCCGATGGCACCGCCGCTTGGCGAAAGATTCCAATTGGGGACTACAAAGTCGGAAGCGAATTGATCGAGTGTTCCCATCCCGCCGCATTTTGGGCATGCGCCGTAAGGACTGTTAAAGCTAAAAGTTCGGGGCTCCACTTCTTCGTAACTCAGCCCGCAATCGACGCACGAATACAAAGTCGAGAAAAAACGTTCTTGCCAAACATTTTCGTTCGTCGCACCGACGTTTGTAAACGCGATTGCTATGGTGCCGCCAGACAAACGCGAAGCCAAATGGATTGCTTCGGCGATTCGATTTTCCATCCCCTGACGTACGATCATGCGATCAACAACGGCGTCAATCGAATGGACTTTCTTGGCGTCCAAGCTCGGAATGGATTCTAATTCATATAACTCGCCGTCAATTCGAGCCCGTACTAGGCCAGCTTTGCCGATCTCTTGAATAACATCCGAATGGGCTCCCCGTCGTCCTCGCACCATGGGGGCCATGATCATCAATTTTGATTCTGCGGGTAGCTCAAGGATTGTCGCTAGAATCTGCTCTTCCGATTGTTGCAATATTGGTTTGCCGCAACCAAAACAACTGGGCGTTCCCACCCTTGCCATCAACAAACGAAGGTAGTCGTAGACTTCGGAAATTGTGCCGACCGTACTTCGCGGGCTAGTCGTGCCGGAGCGTTGATCGATACATAACGTAGGCTGCAATCCTCGAACAGCGTCGACGTCAGGTCGTTGCATTTGATCGAGCAATTGACGGGCGTAAATTGAGAGCGTCTCCAAGTACTGCCGCTGGCCCTCGGCAAAGATCGTTTCAAAAGCCAAGGAGCTCTTGCCACTACCACTGACGCCCGTTATCACCGTCAATCGATCGTGAGGGATTCGTACAGTGATGTTTTTGAGGTTGTTCGTACGGGCACCGCGAACTTCGACGTAGCGTGCGTGGATGTCGGGCGACACTATGGCTATTTTGGACTCTGGTTGCGCGTTCGCGCGTGCTTTGGCCACAGAACAATAACTCTTAGTAGGCGGATGGTAAAAGAACAAACAGGCTAAATTGAACCAAACTCAGAATGGTTCGACGCGCAATTTAAGGTCACGCAAGTTCTTCATTCCTGCATGCTCTTTTAACCGTTCAATGATTTGCCTTTTTCGAAAATGGATTTCTTGCGACACAAGACTGTCGCGAACCAGAACCAACAAACTGCCTCTCTGGAGATTTCCAATTCGCGTGTCGCCCGCCAATTCGGGCCCGACGACCAAAGCCCATTGTTCTGCGGTGATGGCAGATGACTGCTCGCCGGAAATACCGCGAGATGTCAGCACGCGGCGGATGGCGCTGCCGATCGTCTTGGCTTGAAACCGAGATTTTTTGGGAGCCGGAATCTGGCTAAGGTAATATTCATCGTCGTCCATATCGTCTGCTCGTTATCACTCTTTCAATGGTTGTGGTTTGACCGGAAACGACTTTTCAGATTTCTTAGCCGCCTTGAGAACGGTCATCATTTTGTCAACTGTTTCTTTATCGTCAAAGCCTCGCACAATAAATAGGTCCGACTCCACGCGTTCGATCGTTGTCGGAATGGCCGGCGCAGCGTTGACTTTCGCTGCGTTATCTTTCGTACCGTTATCTTTGGGAGCCTCGTCCTTAGTTTCCTCTTCACCACTCTTTTCGTTGTCTTCCGAGTTCTGCGATCCCGATTGAGACTCTGAATTCTCGTCCGTTTTGGCAGGCTCGCGATTTGCCTTGCGAGTTCGAGGTTTAAGGGCGATGTACTTGCGATAGGCTTGCTCAAATTCTTTCGCGTCTTGTTCGGAATCCCATGTCGTTGCCCATATCATGGCAAGTCTGTCGTTAGGGCCTTCGAATACTTCGTAGCGGTCACCATCCCAGCCCGATGATGCTTGAATCGAGTTGGGAACGTTCTTTAGCAATATGTCTGTTTGGAATTCGCCAAGGCAATTCCCGCCGAGTAGTTTCCAACCTTCAGGAACTGCGCTATCTAGGTCCGTGAACTCAAATTGCATCGGCTCGTCGCGATCTTTTAAGTACTTTTCTGGATGCAAGATTTGTTCGGAACTTGTTGGTGGCGAATCGTAAGCACGGTGAACGCCTCGAAATCCTCCTTGACGGGAAAGATGCAAATTGAAGACCATCCCTTGGAAATAAGGAAAGACGAGACTGTCGCGGAAAATGCGTGGTGAGTTTCGGTAGGTCTTGCCGCCTGCGATGGGCAAAAATGACTTCATCAACGAGAACATAAACTGGGCGGCTTCGGGTTCCATCTCGGTCATGCTGCGAATATCGCCCTCTTGACGTCCCATCTCTCCGAACATGACCAGGGTTGCGTCACCTTCCACCAGTGCGGAGAACGCAAGCAGCATGTCGTCGTCTTTCTCGATGCTCTTTTGCATTGCCAGTAAACCGTAAAGCTGATCTTGGAGGGCATGCGTCAATTCGTGCGACAAGGTGACTTTTTGTGCTTCCTTGTCGAATGCTGGGCTGGCACCAAAAAGTTTTCCAAAGAAGCTTGGTTCCGGTTTGTCATCTTCGCGAACGAGGACCATCTTCTTAGTTCGAGGATCATAAAACCCGCCGACTTCTTCGGTAAGCAGTTTTGTGATGGTGTCTCGAATATTCAAGTCGTTAGGTATCAGCCCCATCACTTTGTAAGAAGCCTCCATCAACTTGAGTTCTTCGGGCGTGTACTCGGTTTCCATTTGGTGAATCATTTCTTCGCCCAATTCGGTCCGCGTCATCAAGTTGGGAGCAATGTCCATAGCGAATTACTGGCCGCGAATCTGTGTCACAATTCCCATATACGCGTCGGTATAAAGCTCGAC
>JANMNK010000212.1:0-6202 GCA_031373875.1 Pirellulaceae bacterium
ACACGTTGCTTCAAACACGTCGTCGATTGAAAACCCAAGAAGAAGAGCTGGAACAGCGAAAGCTGGAGTTGGCGTCGATCACGCAACGTATCGAAGTGCTTCAACGCCAAGTTGCCGCAGCGCTTCGACGAGAGCAAAATCGCTCCGAGCGCGATCCGAAAAAGTCGGTTCGCGATGAAAGTATTCCTACGCAAAAGCGCGACGAACGTCGCCCCGAAAATCGCAAACCAGACGAACGCATGCAGTTGGTGCGCGCGAGCGAAGTTGCGGACGGAGACGCGAGTGAACGGCTCGAAGGCTGCTTGAAGAAATTGCATGAATTGAGTGGCGTGATGGCCGAACAGCAGCAATTCATCCTTCAAAGAAAGAGCCTCAAAGAAGAAGACGAGGGTCTTTCCAAGCAGCAAAAAACGTTGCAGAAATCGCTCAATAAAGTCGAACTTGCGCGACAAGCGTACTTAGCCGATTTAGGCGTCGAAGACGAAACGCAGTTGGCCGCGCATTTGGAAACGAAACGCCAGCATCAAAAATTGCAGACGCAAATAGACGAGATGGAAAAACGCGTTCGCGCCATCATCGGTGGAAACATCCCTTATGAAGCTATCGCACGGCTACTTGAAACCTCGACGGCTACCGAATTGGAAAAGCGATGGGATGGACTTCAACAGAAATCCCAGCAGTCAGAGCAACGCATCTCGCAGCTCCACGAACGGCAAGGTGAAACGGCGCAAGAAATGAAAACGCTTGCCGCGGATCGCCGAATCGCCGAAGTTAAACTCGAATTGGCTTGTTTGGAAAAACAACTGCAAGCTTGCTCGACGCATTGGCAAACTTTGGCAGCCACGACCGGCATGCTCGAAAAAGTTTGCGAGGTCTATGAAACGGAACGCCAGCCAGAAACACTTCGCGAGGCGTCATCATTTTTGCGTCAATTGACAGAAGACAAATACGTCCGCGTTTGGACACCGCTCGGCAAGAATGCTTTGCGAATCGACAATCAGCAAGGTCAGTCTTTGCCGCTTGAAGTCCTTAGCCGGGGAACACGCGAAGCAGTATTTATTGCGTTGCGGTTGTCTTTGGCTGCGGCGTATGCCCGTCGCGGTGTCATGATCCCACTTGTTCTTGACGATGTGCTGGTCAATTTTGACACGCACCGTGCTCGATGCGCGGCAAAGGTGCTTCGCGATTTCGCTGATTTAGGTCACCAAGTTATTATGTTCACTTGCCATGAGCACATCATGCGCATGTTCCACGACATTAGCGTACAAGTTCGCGTCTTGCCCAACCAAGGTCAACCTGGCGAGGCAGTTGTCTATGTTCCGGATAGCGAACTTCCCAAACCGATCGCATTAATCGCCGAGCCGATTGAGATTGAGGAAACGGAATCGTTCCCCGATTATGACGAGCCTGAAGAAGCAGAGCTTGATGAAGAAGCTGAGCTTGAAGAAGAAGCAGAGCTTGAAGAAGTCGCGGAACCTGCTCCAGCGTCGGAACCCGAACCCGTTGTTGAATACATGCGAGTGTCCGTTCCGCCAAAGCCCCGTTCCCAACCGCGAACGCGCAAGCCAACTCCTGTAGCAGACGAAGTGCCTGAGATCGACTGGCTTTGGTATGAATTGGATCCGTATCAATTGCCCCAAGATTTTGAAGCGCAGATATCTAGCGATGATGAACCAAGTATGGCAGATCCTTGGTGGCGATCGAATTCGGTTTGATCCGATTGCTTGGCGTTGGCTATTTGCTTTGCGGTCGATTTTCCTCCGCAGTCGAATGTAGAGCAACTGTCATCAATTGTGCGAAAAATGGTCTCGATAATCTTTCGACCCCCAGTCGCTAACTGGAAATTTTACTTGGTTGGTTCAACAGTCTGGCGAAATCAACTCGATTTGTGTTTTAAATTCAGCACGTTCGCGACTATTTTCGGTGGTGAAAATCGGAAGCTAATGTATTTCAACAAATTTCGACCGCGCTGACTCCTGGTTGAAACGCTTCACTCGGAAATGAATGGGTGGCGTAAGGGTTTGTGGTATCCATCCACATTTTTCGGGCCAAACAGCTTCTGACTCCCTGAATTCATGCCGCGTTGAGTTTGAAACCCCCCGTTTAGGAACGTTACGGGAAAACGTAAAGAATTCTGCTAAAACCGAAACAAAACTTGAAAGACAGGGTTTGAAACCCCTAGTGATCGGAATAAAACGTTGGTGTGATTGAGAACATGTTTTTTCCGCATGGAATCCAAAATACGTTGGTAAATAGTGGTTTTTCTAGGAGCAGGTACTATGCGATGGTTTAGGCTTTTTGTTTTCATTCTTGCCAACGTATTAACGTTGTGGGTCGCATCCAATGATTTGCTGGCCCAGCGACCCGGTGGCGGTCAAGGTGCTGGCGGCGGTGGTCAAGGTGGCGGTCCCGGCGCCGGACGCGGTTTTGGCGGATTTGGCGGTGGGATGATGATGGGCCGCGGCGGTGGCGGTGTCATGGGGCTACTTCGAATCGAAGAAGTGCAGAAAGAACTTAAGCTGACCGACGAGCAAAAGAAGACTATCACGGACGAAGGCACGAAAATGGGTGAGGCCATGCGTGAGATGTTCAGAGATTTTCGTCCCGGCGGTGAAATGACCGACGAAACTCGGAAAAAGATGGAAGACGGCCAAAAGAAGATGGCCGAAATGTCAAAGAATTTCGAGAAGAGCCTCGAAACCATTCTAGATCCGGATCAGCAAGATCGTTTGATCGGCCTAATGCTCCAACGTTCTGGCGTTCGTGCAGCAACTTCCTCCGAAATGGTTGCCGCTTCACTCGAAATTACCGAAGAGCAAAAAACAAAATTCGCTGAAGCCGAAAAGCTTAACGGCGAAGAAATGACGAAGGCCATGGAAGGTATGGGCGGTCGTGGTCAACGTGGTGGCGGCGACGCCGGCGGCCAACAACAAACCGACGAAGAGCGAGCGGCGATGTTCGACAAGTTCAGGAAGAAGATGGAAGAGATGAACAAAGTAGCGGAAGAAAGATTGCTTGCTGTTCTCACCGACGAACAAAAGTCTAAGATGGAATCTCTCAAGGGCGAAAAGTTCACTTTCCCTGAACCACAATTCGGCCCTGGTGGTGGCGGTCGCCCTGGTCGAGGTAATCGTCCTGGTGGTGGCGGAAACTAATCCGTTATCGGCCAAGGGTGACGCAGTATTTTCCGTTACCTCGTCGAAGACCGTCCTATGACTTTCCGCAATTTCAACGAACTCGTTTGACTTCGTAAATTGCCTGGAATTTGAAAACTCTCCAGAAACCCTGGTCGCGGATATCCGCTGCCAGGGTTTTTCTTTTTTTGCAAATGGTTTGGTAAAATTCTGGTTGTGGTGACGAATAGTCTGGTACAAGTAAAATGCGGCTCAGTTGTCGCCTGACCAAGTCCCTACAAACCTGTTTTCGATTTTCCGCACATTTAAACTCACGACCAGTAAACAATTGCAATTCCCCGGAATTTCCAATGTCGCTCGATGACAAAAATGAACAGGAACTGGATGTCGCTTTAGTCGATTTCCTCCGGCGACACGACGCGGGCGAACTGCCTAACCGCGATGCCTTTGTCAAGGAGTATCCGGGGTTGGCAGAGTCACTGACTGAATTGCTCGATGTCGCCGATTGCATCGAGAAAATGGCCGGCCCGACAGCAGCGGAACTTTTCGCTAGGTCGCCAGAGAGACCAGATTCGTCGTCGATCACATTGATACCGCACGGACACCGCGAGCCGGAACCTAGGTCACCGAACGATTCTACATTGCCGCATACAGCGCGGCATGAGGGACTTCGCGACGACGAAATGCACACGTCTTTCGCGGGGACATTACATACTGCGTTGCCAACTAAATTTGGCGATTACATCTTAGAAAAAATCTTAGGCCATGGCGGTATGGGCGTCGTCTATCTTGCCAGCCAGTTGAGTTTGGATCGCAAAGTCGCGGTCAAGATGATTCGTTCTGGTGGGCTTGCATCGCCAGAAGAGGTGCAGCGATTTTATGCTGAAGCAAAGAGCGCGGCCAAGCTTGATCATCCGAATATTGTTACCGTCTATCAATGCGGTGAACACAACGGTCACCATTATTTCTCCATGGACTTTATTCCCGGAACGGACTTGGCCAAGATCATGGCCCAAGGCAAAGTTCCTGCTCGCGATGCTGCTCGCTATGTCCGCGATGTGGCTCGGGCGATTGCTTATGCGCATCAGCAAGGCGTTGTGCACCGCGATCTCAAGCCTGCGAACGTTCTGATAAACGAGCGAGATGAAGTAGTTGTAACGGACTTTGGATTGGCGAAATGGCTCGATTCGGAGTCTGGCCTAACCGCTACCGGAACGGCGATTGGAACACCGAGTTATATGTCGCCCGAGCAAGCCACGGGCAAGACCAACGAACATGGCGAAGCGACCGATGTTTATTCACTGGGCGCCGTTCTTTTTGCCCTTCTGACTGGCCGCCCTCCATTTCACGCCGAGTCGGTCGTCCAGACAATGATGCAAGTGGTTCATAAACCGGCTCCGCAAGTCCGCCAGCTTCGCGGTGATGTCCACGCGGACTTGGAGACGATTGTCGCAAAGTGCTTGCACAAAATCCCGTATCGACGCTATGCGACCGCCCAAGAACTTGCCGATGACCTCGATCGGTTCCTGGAGGGTGCACCTATCGCGGCCAGGCCTTTATCAAAGCCCCAAAAACTCGGTTACTGGGCCATGGGGATTCCGTTGGTCGCTGCTGTTTCAGGATACAAAAGCAGTGATCCGTCGATTGGTCAGCGATGGGCTCAGCGGTTCCTTGTTACTGCGGTTGCCGTGATTTCGTTTTTGACTATCTTCGGCAGGTCGATCACGCAGAAATGGCTGAACGATCGACTGCCAAGTCAGATATCGATTGCGGCCGGAACCCCGGGCGGTGCTTACCATACACTAGCTAGTCATCTTGCCGAAAAGCTAAATGGTCGTGTCCATCGCTCAACGTTGGTCGATGTGACCGAGGGCTCTGCCGATAATGTGCAACTGCTGCTTAGCGGCAAATCGGACCTCGCGATGTTGCAAGCGACATCGGTTCAAAGTGTCGACATTGCCGTGGTTGCTCCACTGTATTATGAAGCGGTCCATCTGCTCGTGCGAAACGGAGTGGACGGGCATTCGCTTCAAGAGCTAAAGGGCAAACGATTATCGCTCGGTTCGACGCAATCTGGGTCCCGGCAAGCTTCCAAGAAAATTCTAGATTTTTTTGACTTGAAGGAAACGGATTTTGAAATTCGCGATGTGGATTGGTTTAATTTGGGACAGAGCACGGACATTGATGCAGCTATTGTCGTCATGAAGTCCGGTCAGCCAGCTATTGCAGAATTGCTTGTCAAGAATTTGTTTCGGTTAGAGTCCATACAACAGGCGATGGCTATTTCGCTCGAGGAGCCTTCGTTTCATCCGATTGAAATATTGCCGACCGACTATCCAGCGTCGCAGATGACTCAGCCCTTGTCGACAGTCGCGACAACTGCGTTCTTGGCCGCGCGACGGCAAGCTTCGACGCGATTGATCCGCGAAAGCCTCGCGGCACTTTACGATAACGAGTCTCCGATACCATCAATTCTAAGTGCCGAACGCGCCGCCAAATGGCAGGGCCTAGCATGGCATCCCGCCGCCCGAGCTTATTTCGAAGAGCTTACGTTGCGAAGCCAAGCTTCGTCGAGGTAGCGATCTTCTCACGCTCGGGCCGCAACGGTTCTCGTTTTAGTCATTTTTCCAAATGCCTATTTACTCGTTGCGAATTTGATTTCAAAATTAACATTCCATAACGGGGTGTGGCTCAGCTTGGCTAGAGCGCTGCGTTCGGGAGGTAGAGGTTGTGGATTCGGCTTCTCTCCGCTCCACTCAGTTAAACCTTGTTTTCCCCTGCGGATTGTCGTTTTTTGATCGGTTTGGTCAACGCCGCGCATATTGTCTACTTTGTCAGAAAATGACTCCGTTACACACGATTGGACGCTGGCGCATGTAACGAAAGATGTAACCGTTCGGTGAGCGTCATCGAGCTGGTTAATCGGAAGGTTGGGCAACAACTCAACCGCTTTGGCCGTTTGCAACAAGTTTTCATCCGTGTAGGTGTTCATCGTCAACGCGATGTCGCTATGCCGCATGACCGCCTGTGCAGTACGTGGTGATACTCCTGCCGTAGATAGGTGGGTG
>JANMNK010001038.1:0-4330 GCA_031373875.1 Pirellulaceae bacterium
GCTTCCACCGGATGGCATCAAGGCGTCATCGGCGTCGTCGCTGGTCGAATTGCAGAACGCTACAATCGACCCGCAGTAATCATCTCGCTAGATAATCTTGGCGTAAAACCGGGAACGGGTTCAGCTCGCTCGCCAAGTTATCTCAACTTGCACGAAGCGCTCACGGCATGCAGCGACCATCTTGTATCCTGTGGCGGGCATGCTGCCGCTGCGGGACTGAGAGTTGAAGAAAAGAACATTGCAATCTTCCGAGCTGCTTTCTGCGAGTACGTTGCTGCCAAGACGGGTTCCGTGTCACCTTCTCCCGAAGTTCATATCGACGCCGAAGCTCCGCTTGGATATCTGGACCTTGCAACGGTCTTGCTCATAGAAAAATTAGCGCCGTTTGGATCGCAAAATCCACGTCCCGTTTTCTGCGCGACTAATGTGCAAATTGCTGAACCGCCTACGGCGATGGGACCCGGCGGTCGCCACTTTAGCGGCAAGATGCGACAACACAACACGACTATACGAAGTATTGCATTCGGCCAAGGTGAATGGGTAGAAAAGATGAAAGACTTGTCGATCAACATCGATATCGCGTTTCGTCCGGTGGTCAGCGAGTTTCGTGGTTTCCAGAAAGTCGAATTGCAGTTAATGGATTGGCGTCCTTCGCAGATCGTCCCCGCCCCACACACGCTCGAAGTTTCAACAACGAATCCGTCTGATCGCAGTCCAACCAATCAACTTTGATTGCTTGCCTCTCTCGAATATTGCCATCCGATGCTCCGTAAACAATTCTGTGGGCAGTTGGATTGCATTGCAAGTCGTCATTGAATTGTTCTTTATACTGCGCACGAAGCGATCGTGAATGCCCGAAGATTGTCAACGCGAACTGGAAGTAGCACGTGTTCTCATCCTGGTTGGTCATGCGCATTCATTGAATATTGCCTTTCAAACAGGTCATGTCGCGTTTCGGTCCACTTGCAAATGCGATTCGACTGCCGTAACGAAAATGCTTATTGCAATCCCAACCTCGCCGCGGGTGAACGCCAATCTCGAATCTCCGGTTTCATAGTCAACCGACGAAGTCACGATTCGAGCGATGTCTATTCACTTCCACGTCGTTGTCTTGGTAGATATTATGTGGTTAAGTTGGATCCTAAATCCAACACACGAACGTCGAGATTTGATATCCTTAAAATGTGGTTTTGATTATTGTCTTCCAAAACTTCGAGTACTTTCATGAACAAAAATTGGTTTTCATCGCTTGCCATCGCCCTTGCATGCTTAGAGTATTCAAGCTCCGCTGTTGCTGAAGATTGGGCACGATTTCGAGGTCCAAACGGGACCGGTGTGTCCGAATCAAAGAAACTGACTTCCGACTTTTCGTTGGACAAAAACGTCTTATGGAAAGTCGAATCAGGCAAAGGGACATCGTGTCCTATCGTCGTTAGCGGCAAGCTTTTTGTGACGTCGGTCGAGGGCGATGAACGAGTAATGAAATGTTTGGATGCAAAAAGCGGAAAACAACTGTGGGAAAAATCGGTCACGAAAGCGCGCGACGAGAATGCCACGCCACCCAACAATCCAGCGACTTGCACTCCGGTATCGAATGGCGAGCTTGTTTATGTTTTGTTCCCAGATACTGGAATATTTGCATACGATATGAATGGCGAGCTGAAATGGCAAAAAGATCTTGGGCCCTTCTACAGCATGCACGGAATAAGTTCATCCCCGGCTATCGTTGGCGATAAATTGATTGTGTCGATCGATCATTTGCGAGATCCCTTTATCGTCGCGCTTGACTTGAAAACCGGCAATGAAGCATGGCGTTCAGAGCGATTGCTCGGTGTCACCGGCGGTTACTCGTCTCCGGGTGAGATGACCATCGACGGAAAACTTGTCGTCGTCAGTATTGCACCTTCCGAGTTGGTGTTGTACGACGTTCAAAGCGGCAAAAAATTGCTGTCCTCTATCGGTATCGCCAACGCACCCATCGCGGTCCCCGTAATTGTGGGCGATAGGATCTTTTATTCCGAAGCACCATTCGAACCAATTCCTATGACGGCATTAGGCAATGTGGATAAAGACAATGATGGGATTGTCGATTTAGCCGACGTCAAAAAGTCCGTTGGCGTATTTCGCTTGCTAGAGAGAGTCGACAAAGGATTCGGTAACGATGACGGCAAAGTGGATACCAAAGAATGGGATAAAGCTTTTTCAACTTTCGTCGATGGCGGCGGATTGTCTTGTCTGCAAATCAAGTCAGATGCAGCCGATTGGACGATCGAAAAAAATTGGCGACAGTCCAAGTCCATTCCTTACATCCCGTCGCTTGTCATTGTTGACGGACTTCTTTACACAATTGATGACGGAGGAGTTTTAAGCAGTTACGATGTCGCAACAGGAGATCTAGTCAAGCGCGAGAGGCTTGGGCAAGCAACCGGCCAGTACTACGCTTCGCCAGTTGCCGCCGCTGGGACGATTGTCTTGGCAAACAGCGACGGTAAAGTCAGCTTAATCCAGGCTGGCAAAGACTGGAAAGTTCTCAATACGGTGGATTTGGAAGAGCCCGTGAACGCGACACCCGCCATCAGCGATGGAATCTTGTACATCCGAACCGAAAAGCACCTTTATGCATTTGGTTCTTGACCCCAAAGGTCAGTTCCGGCGAAGAGATGTGAATTTGCGAACTTGGTCGGTGAGGGCGATTTCTGTGGGGAGTCGCTCCACCGAACTTGCACCATAAAATCCGTGTATTTCCTTGACGCGATTCAGCACATACAAAGCGTCTTCGGGCATCGCGATGGGACCGCCATGACACAAGACGATCACGTCATCACGAACTTGTCGTGCTGCATTTGCAATTTCGCGAACTTGATGGACGCTATCGTCGAGCGTCAAAGCCGTTTTGGCTCCAATCGTTCCGTTTGTCGTTAGTCCCATATGAGCGACGACAATGTCCGCGCCAGCTTGAGTCAATAATGTAGCTTGTTCTGGATCGAACGCGTAAGGCGTTGTTATTAAGTCGAGTTCGTGGGCAGCGGCAATCAAGTCAACTTCAAGGCCAAAACCCATTCCTGTTTCTTCAAGATTCGCGCGAAAGACTCCGTCGATCAGACCGACCGTCGGAAAATTTTGGATTCCCGCAAATCCCATATCACGCAGTTCGCGAAGGAAATGGTCTCGAATCATAAAAGGATCGGTACCACAGACGCCGGCCAGGATGGGCGTGTGCTTGACGGCGGTCAGCACTTCTCGAGCCATTTCCACCACGATCGCATTCGCATTGCCATAAGGCATCATCCCCGCCATGGAACCGCGACCTGCCATGCGAAACTTGCCCGAGTTATAGATGACGATCAAGTCGATCCCGCCTGCCTCTTCACATTTTGCACTAATGCCAGTCCCTGCGCCCCCTCCAATAACTGGAATCCCTGCCGCAATTTTTGAATGCAACTTTGAGAGAATTTGTTGGCGATTTGTAGGCACTTATAAGCTCCAATACGAGTGTTGATGAACTAGCCTTCGTCGATCACGGCAATCGGTTCGTGTTTGTCTGCCAGTTTGTGTCAGTCTGCGTCTATCGCCTATCCTAGAAAAAGTTGACCAAATGCCAACGGGTGAGGATCCGATCCAAACAAAACGGAACCCTGTTTACTTGAGGAAGCCAAACCGCAGTAGTTGTTATGCAGAGGTTTCGATGAACCTACAAATTCGCGATCTATTCCCAAGCGTCGAAACTCATGATTAGCTCGTCATGTCGCTTTCGCATGCACGTCACCCGGCATCTCTAATGCGGCCTTACTTTTGGACGCGACCGTATTTCGGTACCAAGCACGGCCAATGATTCCGGATGCAAGGCAAGTTAATTGCAACCAAAAGATTGCTGCAACTATTAAAAAGTTTTCCTGGTCCACAGGGACGGAAGAAAATGCTGTTAGCCACTTTTGGAATTCCAATGTCAGCAAGTAGGGTAGTGACACCGCATAAGTATAAACCCCTGTCAGGAAAAAAATCGCGCCGATAAAATAGCTCAGGGCGAATGCCCGACGCTCGCCAGTCGTAAATAATGAGGCAAGCACAGCATTGAGAATCATGCCACTCGTGAACGTCGCCAACGTAGCGCGATACCACGGACTCTGATTCAGTAGCGAAGCGCAGAAAACAGCAACGATAATCATTCCCAGCATGAGTTGTAAAATTGAATAACGAACTCTATGCCTCGCCATTCTAGTACTTCCTTGCTAACGATTCGGTGAAGCAAACAAAAACTCAAATCGGAATTGGCCGCTCGCCAACGGAGGGTAGACAAATTTGATGTTGCAAATTGCCGCGGTAAATGAAT
>JANMNK010001051.1:0-3078 GCA_031373875.1 Pirellulaceae bacterium
TCATGCCAACACCCATGATGCCCCGAATCCCAACTCCGCCCAAACCTGTAGTTCAGCCGCGATTGCATCCTGCTCATGATGTTCCCTCGAATCATTTCCGGGGCTTCGCAGAACCGACCCAATCGCTCGATGCCGATCCCCAGGACCAAAACACGTCAGAAGAATCCAATCGAACAACATTACGCAACTATCTGGAGCAGTCTCGATCCGAGCTTGCCCGTCAAACAGAGCAACCGGCTCAAGCTGATTTTCCCTTGCCGAGTTTCAAACGAAACTCGATGGAAGAAGTGTTAAGCTTTACGAGACTCGATGCAGGGAATCGTCCTTCCGTTGAAAATCAACGTATGCGTCAAACGGAAGAAAATCTTCGAGCGTTGAATCGCGGGGCATCGGTTTCCAGTCCCGTGGAACCGCCGACGCCGATTCATCCAGTTTGGGAAGTCGATCGCGTTTATTGGCCAGAAGTTACCGATCAATTGCTACATCAAGAGCGACTAGCCTTTCACCAAGTTGGCCGCAACCTGCGTGCAACCAATGAAACGGGACTGAAGATATTAGCCGTCACGAGCATTAGAGCCGGAGTTGGACGAAGCACTGTCGCCATGTGCTTGGCGAGGATCGCTGCGGAAGCAGGACTTAAGGTCGCGTTGGTCGACGCAGATCTAGCAAATCCAACTTTGGCCGATCAATTGAATTTGGAGTTCCCCAACGGTTGGGAAGAAGCCATCGCAGACCGAATGCCACTCGATGAAGCGGCAATTCAGTCCGTCGAAGACGGCATCACGGTCTTTCCATTTTCCGCGAATAACAGTTCGCTCAACTTGGCGACCGACCATCCAAAAGTCCGTGAGATGCTTCTCAAAATCGCCCATAGTTTTGACTTAGTCATTTTGGATTGCAACCAATTAGGAACGGGTCAAGGCAAAATCTTAGGTGCGGGTCGAGACGGAGTCGTGGACGCAGCGATTTTAGTCGTCGACGGACAAAACGATCGTGAGGATTTGGTTTCCTATGCAATGGAACGCATTCAGCAATTGGGAATCGAATCTGTTGGCTTAGTTGAAAACTGCGTCTGATTTTAACCAATCGGAAACGAACGAATTATGTACGAAGCTCACTGGAATCTCCAATCGCGACCGTTTGAGAATCGGTACGATCCGGCATTCTATTATCCATCGGAATCGCATCAAGCCGCCGCGTTAAAGCTGCGATATGCGATCGAAAACCGGCGGGCTGCTACCCTATTGAGCAGCGTCAGCGGGATGGGCAAGAGCCTGCTGATTCACCATCTTCAGACTCAGATGGAGGAATGGGCGACTCCGTTTATCGAAATCTCCTATCCTGTCATGGAAGCCAATCAACTGTTGCGCTATATCGCAAGACAACTGACGGGCAATAGTGACAGCAACGTTTCGTCCGATTCGGGATTGGCAATTGAAGCGATCGCCACTAAGTTGCGATCGAATGCGGAAACGGGACGTCAAACGGTCTTAATCGTCGACGAAGCCCATGTCCTTGAACAGATTGGATTGCTCGAGCCATTGCGAATGCTTCTGAACTTGGCTGTCAACATTGGCCAAGGCGAGTCGGCGATGACTCTTGTTCTGTGCGGCCAGCCAACGCTTCTTGCACATGTGCAGCGAAATGCGCCCTTAGATGAACGCGTGGCAGTACGCTGCGTCTTGAACAGATTTGGGTTAGACGAAACGATGGCGTACATCGGTCACCGCGTTCGTACCGCTGGCGGCGTTGTTGAAGAGATTTTTGAAAGCTCCGCCTTGGAGCACATTTTCCATCTCACGCAAGGTGTACCGCGTCGTATCAATCGTCTTTGTGATCTCGCCTTGATGGTGGGCTTCGCCGAAGACGCTCAAAGTATCGGATACGAATTGATCGACAATGTTCAAAACGAACTTGCAACACCAATTCTCATGGATTGAAAAGAGCACTGATGTCCTTGACGATGGAATCCACGCTGGCTTCGGCGTACGAAGGCCGACTCGGCGCTGCAGTTGAAATCGCTATCGCCGCAGGTCAAGTCACTCTCGAATATTTTCAGAAAACGAATTACCAAGTCCAGCGCAAGCGGGATAGATCGCCCGTTACGAACGCAGACGTCGAAGCGGAAAAATTGATTCGAAGCCGACTGGCCCAAATGTATCCACACGATGCGATCTTGGGCGAAGAACTGGGTGAACAAGCTGGCAGTTCGGAATATCAATGGATCGTTGATCCCATAGACGGAACAAAAAGTTTTATCAGCGGCGTTCCCGTCTACTCAACGCTGGTCGGAGTTACGCACAAAGGTCAATGCGTTATCGGCGCAATCGCAATCCCAGCCTTGAACGAGATTGTGTTTGCCGGCAAAGGGCAGGGGGCTTGGTATTCCAAAGCGGGCAGTTCGCCCGAGCGCGCCCAAGTCTCGTCTCGCGATCAATTAGAGGACAGCTTGTTCGTACTTTCCCAAGTCGACGGTTTTGCTAGTCGCGGTGCGATGGAGAACTATTTGGCAATCGAAAAGCGATCCTTTATCACCCGCACGTGGGGCGACGGCTATGGCTATCTGCTCGTCGCCACTGGCCGTGCTGAAATGATGATCGACCCAATCGTGAATCCTTGGGATGTTGCGGCAATCTTGCCGGTCATCGTGGAAGCTGGCGGACGATGCACGGACTGGTCCGGTGTGGAATCGTACCGAAGCGGGGACTTGGTCGCGACCAATGGATTACTGCACGATCAAGTGCTGGACTTGTTGAAAAAGAAATCCGATTAGTCGACCGATGTCCGGGTTGCGATATGTCTGCGATTATTGCGAAACAAAGTCGTAGACGACGGACATTTGCTGCACGAGTCGCGTTCCAGCATCTTCCATGCGAACGGTCACTTGAACGGCTGGCATGATAAACGGATAAGGTGCCGATGTCTCTCTTTCGACAACATCATCAGGTCCGCCGGTCAAATCGTTATCCAATCCATCCGCTCCGGAATCGACTTGCGTAAAGCTACGGTGGATCGGGTTTGCGTTACTGTCCCACGAATCGTTCCCGGGAATTCCAAATTCATTCTGATGATTAATCC
>JANMNK010001118.1:0-10808 GCA_031373875.1 Pirellulaceae bacterium
CATGTCGATGTTCTGTGCGGAACCATTGAAAGTAACGATTCCAATCCAAGCCAACGTTCCGTATCCCGCGCCAATCAACTGTTGTGTAAGTGCGATGCCGGCTTGAATTTCTGCATCGAGAACAGTGTTTGCGAATCCATCACCATTCACGTCTCCAACGGTCGTGCCCGAAAAAGGTTCGCTTGTGCTGCCAGAAATATCGATTGCGAGAATGATGTCCGGAACATTTCCGTGAATCAATCCTCCATCGCGCACCTTATTTCGATTGGCGTCATTCCAAACGATACCTTCAATAGCCGCTGGTGCCGGTTGCAATCCTATCTTGATGATAATCGTGCTGCCCGGACCCACGACAATGATCGACGTGTAGCCGTATCCATCGCAAAAATGGTTTATGTCGCTTTCTGACCCGGGAAGCATGAATTGCCAACCAGGAGGCAGGTTAACTCGGATTACATATTGGCCCGGTGATAGGTCGCCAAAATCAAAATCGCCATTTCCATCGGAAATCAACCGATTCTTTTCCACATCGTCATCGTCTCCAACAATCCCGTTCCTTGGATCGATGATAATGATTTCAATTCCGGGGCGACCTGGTCCAGGATCGATAGTCCCGCCTCGATCTTTATCTTCGCCTACATGTCCGCGAACCGTCCCCGCTTGAATGAGTCCAGCATCCACCGTCATGTTGTTAGCATGGTTCACGATCGTGAATCGTTGAGTGCGCCCATTGGCCCGACCCGCATCGCTGTCACCCATGTCGGTACCGACATCGCGTGCCGTGAAAACAAATCCGCTGGGTCGCGAAAACTCGACATAATAGACTCCGTTATCGACGCCTCGAAATTGATAGATCCCGTTCGCGTTCGTTGCCGTCTGCATCACGATAACGTCGTCCGCTGTCCCAACATTGCGATCGGGGCCAGCATTTTTTAGATAAACGGTTACTCCAGCTTTGCCGAGTTCGCCCGCATCCTGCCGTCCGTTTCGGTTTGTGTCCAACCAAACCTTATCGCCAACAGTCGCACCAAGAAATAACCCCGCATCCCATTTGTCATAGGTCTGACCGCGCGTGACGTTGAACAAGATAGTGGTCTGCGTCGATGGGTCAAAGTCGTTGTCGACAGTATCTTGGGTGTCTCCATTAACATCTCGAGGAGAAAGAAGATATCCGGTAGGAGGTTGGATGTAGAGGAAATGTTGACCAGTATCGATTCCGGTCATTGTGTAGATGCCATTCGCGTCCGTAAAAGCCGTCTTAACGAATTGGCTTGCCGAATTGTAAAGATGAACGGGGACGCTGGCGAAATTGCCTTCGCCTGCATCTTGAATTCCGTTCTTGTTTACATCATTCCAAACACGGTTGCCAATGGTTGCTCCCAAATAAAATCCAGCGTCCCATTTCAATATCTGTGTCGTAGTAACAGCAAAAGTGGCAGTACGCAAAGTCGCTCGATCGATGTCACTATCCGTTAAGTCATTTGCACCTTGATCCTGGGGACTGGCCAAGTATCCGTCAGGCGGAGCGACCTGAACGTAGTAATTCCCAGCAGTAAGATTTGAAAACAGATACGATCCTGTCGCGTCCGTGGTAATTTCGGGACCGACGGCCATGTTTGCCGAGGTATAGAGGCGAACGCGTGCTCCTGCCAATCCAGATTCGCCAGCGTCCTGAATTCCGTTGGCATTTACGTCGTTCCAAATGCGGTCACCAACCGAGGCACTACCCGCGACTAGCCCCGCATCAATATTGATGGTAGCAACATTTGCCGCAACAGTAATCATGTCCGTATTCAGCGTTGCCGGAACAAAATCGCTGTTGATCGTCGTGTCCCCGCCCTGCCCTTTCGGAGCAAGAACATACGACAAACCAGGAGCGGCTTTTACATAATATTTCCCAACGGGCACATTAAGGAATTCGTAAACTTTATTCGCGTCGGTCGCGTCGTTGCGAATGTATTGATCGTCGGCGTTTCCAACAATGTTGTCGGTTGTTTGATATAGATCGAAATAGAATGTACCTGTTAGACCATTTTCGCCTGCTTGACGAATTCCATCGCCATTGTCCAGCCAAGCTTTACCCGAAATCGATCCCTTGCCGAATGCCGGATCGACAAAGCCAACGTCGATATTGATGATGTTGATAGCAGGAGTTACGTCGAAATCTGGAGAGTTTCCCGTACCCACTTCCACATCGCTATCCAGTGTATCATCAAGTCCCGCATCTTGAATTGTACGATCAAATAGGGAGCGATACGAATTGATATGGAAGTTCGCGGGACGAATGTTGGTAAACAGGGCAAGTCCGTTTGCATCGGAAGTAACCGAGACTGCGGCGAAAGCGGAACCAGTCAAGGTAACGTTTGCTCCCGCTAATCCATCTTGCTCTGGTGAACCCGGATCTTGAATACCGTCTCCGTCCGCGTCGTTCCAACAATACACGGCCATCGTTCCCCCCTGAATCAAACCAGCATCGAACTCTTGTGTCGTACCGTCTGTGACAGTTATGTAATTCGTGTACGTCGAAGTACTATTTGCAGTGAAGGTATCAAAATGCGTATCGTCAATCGCACGAGTCAATGTGTAACCCGCTGGAAAAGTAAAACTCATGTGGTAGCTGCTATTGGCGGGCACATTAAACGAATAAAGCCCGTTTGCATTCGTGGTGCTTGTTCGATCCCCTTCTCCAGACCGATGTAGCTTGACTACGACATTTGCAAAGTTCTGCGTCTCGCTGCCACCTTGGATGCCGTCATAGTCCGCATCGAACCAAATTCGTCCCGAAATAGTACCCGCGAGCAATCGTCGATCTTCGAGCAACTGGAACGACGGGCGGAACCGGTAAGTTCGAGGTTGCTTGCCGGTGCGCGGTAAGAGAAAGTACGACCTTGCATGCTTTGCTATATTGCAGGTTGCAAGAAGCATTTCGCGAAATCGCGCGCGAATGTTCTTGCGAAAGCGGAGCGAGCTACTTCTGAATTCATTGGAAACAAATGCGGTGACCATGTTAGGCCTCCTTCGAGATAAAATTTCAGGCAGCCGAAAAAGCTTAAAGACTACCGCCCTTAACTGGGTGAACGCTGTGTTGGGTCTTAGTGCGATTGTGGAAGTTAACTGCGCAAGCATGGGATTGTAGGTGGGGCCATCAAGCGAGAAGGCACCTTCAATCTAATAAGCGTAAGTCGACGGCAACAGACGACAAAAATATTTTGAGGATAATAGTTGCGATGGTTAAATACTAAATAACCGAGACTTGCGGAAATTCGCTTTGGCCGAAAATTCGCCTTCGGGGCGATATTCAAGATGTGACTCCATAAACTACTCAATGCGGGGCATTCGTACAGCGGAGCAAATTCCTGTCATTGCCCTCGACACGACAAAAAGTGATGCTGGGCTGCGTAAATTAACCCAAATTGCGTCGAGAATTTTCGAGTTGATCATCAAGCAGTTCCTGGAAACCCGGCTTTTGTTGTGCATTTTTCGTTTTCAAGCGATAAAATCTGGGTACGTGCATTTCGGCGAAGTCGGTTCAACATGGGCCGATTCTATATCTTAAAGGAGTTAAATCGATGTTCGGTGGGAAGAAAAACACTGCACGCTCAAAGTTCGCGTGCGGGCAAAAAATATCCGGATCAAGAAGAGTAGCGCAAAACCAAAGCACGGGTGCAGCATCAACGAATCGCAAACTTGCTGTCGATCCATTGGAGTCGCGTGCACTGATGGCAGGTGATGTCACTGCTGCGGTGATTGGTGACGAGTTGCATATTCACGGTGACGATCAGGCAAACGCCTTTGCCATCGTACGAACATCCAACGCGAGTGCTTTTCAGATCGTCCGAACGGATGCGAATACCACTGTCAACGGAAGCCTAAACCCGTACTTGGCGATGGGCGTGACGGGCGGTTTTGTGATTGAATCCGGCGCCGGGAACGATCGACTTGGCATTCACGGCGCATCAATCGGAGGCGCTCTGAATATCGAGACGGGAGTCGATGTCGGGGCAGATATCGTAAACTTGGTGGGTGTATCCGTCGCGGGTAATCTTACTGTAAATACCGGCGCAGGCGTTGACGCTGTTTCGCTCGTGTCTGTTCGCGTCACCGGTTCCTCAACCATAAATACAGGGGCAGGTAACGACGTTCTCAGCCTCAGTCTGTCGAGATTCGTCGGTTCCTTCGCATTGAACATGGGAACTGGGAATGACGTATTCGCGAGTTCGTCATCGGGCTTTCGGGGATCCGTTCGTGTTGAAATGGGAACGGGAAACGATTCGGTAGTGCTTGCTAGCAGCGTTTTTCACGACTCCGTTGGCGTTGCGCTGGGAGCTGGCGATGACCGAATGGCGCTGCTGTTTTCGCGATTCGACTCTGTGCTTACGGCAGATGGTGGAATTGGTAGCGATGCACTCGTAAGGCGATTTAACCAATTTCTCGGAGACGCTCCCACCTTCACAGCCTTCGAACGATTTCCTTGGTAGAGGACGGGTTAAGACTGTTTTCTGTCGGTCAGTCTAAAGTTTGCATTCCCTGAAAGAGTGGCTGGCGAATTCGTTTTTGAAACTGTTTGCTATTTTTCATTTTTTCCTTTGAAGTGGGCAAGAATAAACTCGCATTCTCTTTGAGCGCTGTGTTAGCTTAAGAATGAGGTGCGTTCCAAGGGACGCACACGAAAGTTGAAAGGGAGTTGGCCCCCGCTTTGCCAGCATGCAAGGAACACATCCCTGTTCCACTCGATTGGCTTGAACGGATTCGATTGCCCGATCCCAGTACCCCACGGGAGGCGATCAAATGTTTCTTCACATTCGAAATGCAACTCGCGCGTTGAACGCTAAATTGCATCATTACAAAGACTCTCGATTTTGTCGTCGTCGATTACGACGTTTGATTCACGAGCAATTGGAAGATCGACGGCTAATGAATGTCGATTGGAGAAATCCAGTCAATAGCGTCGACATCAATGACGACAATCGCGTTGCTCCGCTTGACGCACTCTTGGTAATCAACGAGATGAATGCAAATGGCATTCACGATTTGCCAAACGCATACGATCCACTCAAGCCACACTTTGACGCAGATGGAAACCAAGCTGTTCAGCCTCGCGATGCGTTATTAGTCATTAACGCCCTCAATCGTCGCGAGTCTCCTGCTGTCATACTGGAGGAAAGCTCGTCCTTGACGAGCAAGTACGACGTCACCGTCACGGTGGGGCAAACATCAGGGTCAAGACTTTACCGAGTTGGATTGGAACCAAGTTTTGACAAGTCCGATACACTCTCCCATTCGCACGACGTGTTAGCTGTTTACTTGCTCGACCCACTAACTCTAAGCGAAACTTTAGTCGATCGCGGTACCCCAGGTACATCGCTATTTTCCTTATCGGAAGACCATGCGGAATTCACTCCAGGTCGCGTTCGCTGGGACGGGCACGTGGCAGAATTCGATCTTAGCAGTATTCAAGGTCGAGATACGGCCATTCTACGATTTCAGTTGATCAATAATGACGGGGATACTCAAACCAAAATTGCCGTGACTCCGCTGTCGAACAAAATTGATATCAATGGGGCAGCGAGTCCTTCCTTCCCTTTATCGAAACAGATAGTAGGCATTGGACCGGCAATTAATCTGTCGACGCTTTCGCAAAGCCCCGATGTTCGGATTGAACTTGAAAATGTTCGCTTCGACGAAATCGCTCATCGATTCAAAGCCGAAATGAACTTGATCAATCGCGGTGCCGCGATTGGATCGACGGTTGCTGTTGTGTTCGATAACCTTCCTACCGGAGTTCAATTGTTGAATCCCTCTGGAACAAACGGAGCGGGAAAACCTTATTTGAACTTCAGTACCACCCTGGCACGCGGTGGGCTTGGACGAAACGAGCGCTCCGCCGCAGTTCCCGTCGAACTCGACATTACGTCGAAATCCGCATTTGGATTCAAACCATCGATTCTGTCCAGTGTCAACCACGCTCCAGTGTTGGATCCGATCGCGACGCTAACCACAACTCCCGGAGCCGTACTCCATGTGTTGTTGCGCGCGACCGATCCGAACAACGATCGCGTGGAGTATTCGCTCGTACCTGTCATTTCCCCGACGATTGACGGTTTAGCAAAACAATTACCAACGGGTTCCCTCGAATCCGATGGCGATCTCGTTTTTCGACCGACTAAGAATGAGATAGGAACTTTCAAATTCGATGTCATTGCCAGCGATGGCGCCACATCCGTCAAGCAGACGGTTACACTGAACGTCGTTCGCGACACGAAAACAACAACCCGCATCACAGGCAAAATTCTTAATATCGACCAAACGCCGATCGTTGGAATGACAGTGTCGGTCGGCACCATACAAGCCCTCACGAAGGCGGACGGCGGATTCACGTTGGACTTGGGCGCTGGGACTCCCCCTAGCGATACCATCAAAGTTCGAGGTGACTTGTTTGGTGGCTCGAAAGCTTATCCCTTCATTGCAGAGAAGCTTCCGCTACTTTTGCAACACGATGTTTATACCCAAGTAAACAATGTAATCGATCGTCCGATTTACTTACCAGTTCTTGACATCGCAAATGCGAAAACAATTGACCCGACCAAAGACACTGCCGTGACAACAGCAGCGATTCCTGACATGTCCGTTATGGTTAAAGCAAACTCTTTGATGAACCAGCAAGGGACGCCGTTTACTGGAAAACTTTCGATTACCGAAGTTCCCGTTGGCCTGACTCCGGCCGTGCTTCCCGAAAATTTACGGCCGTCGATGGTAGTAACGATTCAGCCGGGTGATATGGTTTTCACCGTACCTGCGTCGATAACTTTTCCAAATCGACTGAAAGCGGTTCCAGGGCAATTGCTGGACTTGTGGTCGATCAATCCTGTCACGGGCCAATTTGACGATGTCGGAGATATGCAGGTCAGCACCGACGGAAAATTGATTGAAACAATTTCCGGAGGCGTGCGGACCAGCAGTTGGCACTTCCCAGAAATCCCACCGAGACCACCAAAGAAGACACCGCGCAAAGTAGAAAAAGGTGGCTGCCCCTGTGTAGAAAGAGGACCGGCGAACTCAGAAATTGAATACCAATCGGGCTCTATCATCGAGACGCATCATCTGGTCCCTTATTCAGGACTGGGAGGGGCGACAGGATTCACACTTACCTACGATTCGCAACGCGCTGATCCTCGACCGATTATTTCTAATGCTTTTGACTTCGACTTTCTTAACACATTTCAGTTCAATACTATCAGCAAATCGTTGACGTTTCTCAATGGTAGTTTCAGTTTCAACATACCTGGCATCGACAATGATGGAAAACCATTTTCTGTCCCGCAAGATTCCCATTTGTGGCTGCGCGATGCGAGGTTTGATGAACAGATGACGATGCTACAAGCCGATTTATCGAAATTGCCTACCGGTCGATACACGACATCGCTCAGAAGTTCAGTTGGTAATTATTTCACGAGCGGGGACAGTTTTGGACAATTTTTCGGCTCCTTTTCCACGAGCACCGAGAAACTAATTCACGTCAATGGAATTCAAAGCCCATTTGGTAGCGGATGGGGAATTACAGGCCTTCAGCAGCTATTTAAGAATCGTGATGGTTCGGTATTGTTAGTTGACGGCGATGGCTCCGAACTCATATTCGAACCAATCAACGCCACAAGATTCAATTCACCCGCTGGTGATTTTTCAGTTCTAGAACGATTATCAAACGGGACGTTGCGGCGCACCTTGGTCGACAAGACGGTTTATTCGTTTGACGCAGCGGATCGACTAGTCAAGGTTCAAGATCGAAATGGAAATGTCGTTCAGTACATTTACGATGCGAACGGTTTGTTATTTAAAATCATCGATCCTGTCGGACTGACAACGATTTTTACCGCTCAAAATGGTCGAATCATTTCGATCAAAGATCCGGCAAATCGCACCACAAAATTGGATTACGATATCGACGGTAACTTGATAAGTGTTACAGACCCTGATGGATCGAAACGCACTTGGGGCTACGATTCGAAACATCACATCGTTACGGAAATTGACAAACGAGGAAATCGCGAAGAGACGTTTTACAATTTTTCTGGACGCGCAATCCGCTCTGTTTTAAAAGATGGCTCGGAACTGCGATATAGCCCCATGGAATCCGTAGGTTTGTTATTGCCAAGTTCAACACAGAATAAATCGGATTTACCGACGGCTTTACCGCTGTTGCCTGCCGAATCTGGTTACTTGGATGCAAACGGGAACGTTCACTTGCGGCAAGTAGACAGCGCTGGCCTAGTAACCTCGCAAACAGACGCGATAGGGCCAGGTACTAGTCATGTTCGCGATGCGTCCAATCGATCTATATCTAGTAGAGACAGTCGCGGAAATAATGTCGGCATTCAATTCGACGATTTGGGCAACATCCTCCAGATTCGGGACAGCATCACAACCGCCAAGATCTATGTGATAGGTGGCACGCAAAATCCTTTCGTTGTTGCGTCTCTATCGGCAAACGGTTTCGATGTCACTGTGGGTGCCACTGCAAGCGATTGGAACGGCACCCAAGAGACGCTTTCGGCATTCGACGCGGTATTGTTATTGCCAAGTGGATTCGGTGGTATGCCAGAAGAGGGCCAGACTGCGATTGCCAACTATGTTAATGCGGGAGGCGGCGTTTTGGCTGCTGAACCATTTATTCGGTTTGTGGTCAACCCATTTGGAGCCTTGGATGACATCATGCCTGCCCGAAGTGGTCCAACCACGCAAGGGTTCAGATCAATTTTTACCGAGTCTGTTCGAGATCCCATCATTACTGCCGGGGTACCAGCAAGTTTTACATTCGATGAAATTGCATTTTCAATGTCGCTCGATGCCAGGCAAGGGGCGAAAACCTTTTTCAAGACGCCACAAAATCGTGGCGGATTGGTTGGAAAAGATGTGGGTTCTGGACGCGTCATTGCGATTGCTGGATCTCTCGATGATTTTGAGCTATCGCAAATCGAGATGCAAAAGCTAATAGCGAATGCAATCATTTGGTCGACTAAAGACGACTCGCTCGGCGTCGCGAATTTTACTTACGATCCAACTTTCAATCAAGTAACTTCAAGCGTAGACGGCGACGGTCGGCGCACTTTGATGAATATCGATCCCGCTAACGGAAATGTTCGATCCCTGACACAAGTGGTTGGCTCAATAGGAAATACGGACGATGTCACCACGCAATTTACTTATACGACGCGTGGATTGGTAGATACGATCACCGATGCGCTCGGGCGGATTACAGATTTTGATTACGATTTGCTTGGTCGACTAATGAAAGTCACGACCGCCAAGGGTCTAAGCCTCGAATCGAATGTCCGCCTCGAATACAACACTGTATCGAATGGTCCTGTGGCCAGTCTCGATGAGTTGGGGAGACGTACTGAATATCAGTACGATGTCATGGGGCGACTCGTCAATGTGATCGAGCCCGATCCAGACGGTGCAGGACCGCAAACAAGACCGACGACTTCCATGACCTATGACTTGGCCGGAAACCTCACATCAACGACCGACGCACTTGGAAACGTCGCACGGTATGAATACGATACTTTGAACCGCAACATCAAGAGCATCGATGCACAGAGCAATGTGTCGAGTATGGTGTACGATCATGACGGAAATGTTGTCTTAAAAACCGATCCCCTTGGAAACAAAGTACAGAATTTTTACGACTCGCGTAATCGTTTGATCGAATCGATTGACCCACTGGGTGGGCGGACTCGGTATGAATACGACGGTAACAACAATCTCATCAAGCTAACGGATCCTGCCAATAACTCGACTTCGTATTTATATGATGCTCGGAATCGAGTAATTCAAAAGACTGATCCGCTCGGTGCGAAGACACTTTTGCAATACGACAATGCCGATCATGTCGTTCAAACCATCGATCGGCGAAACAATCGGATCGATCGCACCTATGACGATCTGGGCCGAATGACTCTCGAACGCTGGACGTTGCTTAACGGCCTGAACACATTCAATCCGATTAATAGGAGTTATGACAAACTCGGTAATGTGCTTCGAATAAGCGATTTTTTTAGCGTACTGACATTTCAATACGATGCACGCAATCGCGTGACGAGTGTCGATAATACGGGAAGTCAGCGTACTACCCCGGTTGTACTTAATTATTCGTATGACGCAGCAAGCAATGTGGTGGCGGTTGCCGAAAAAATTGCGGGTGCCAACGGAGCAACTACAAATTACTCCTACGATGCGTTGAACCGCCGAATTCGGCAATCACAATCAGGTATCGGAACAAGCGCGAAACGGGTTGACTTGGCCTATGATGCGCTGGGGCAGATAAAGTCCATCGATCGCTTTTCTGACTTGGCAGGCACTCAAAAAGTCGCAGTCACTAGTTTCTCGTTCGATATATTAAACCGACTGACGAGTTTGACCCACAAGAAAGGTCTTACGATCCTTGATTTTGAGAATGTGGCCTACGATGTTGCAAGTCGAATCACGAGCATCACGGATGTTAAAGGCAAGAGCGACTATAGCTACGACAAACGTAGTCAGTTAGTCGGCGCGGATCATGCACGAGCTACTTTGGCCGACGAACTATACACTTACGACATAAATGGAAACCGAATCAAGAAATCGGAAGGCACTCAAGTAAGTAGTCCGACGACGGGAACAGGCAATCGACTGTTGTCAGATGGTAAGTTCAATTATCAATACGATGGAGAAGGGAACGTGACTCGAAGGACGGAGATTGCTACCGGCATTTTCCGGCTTTACTCATATGATCATCGAAATCGGTTGACCTTTGTCCGCGAGCGCGAAGA
>JANMNK010001120.1:0-5697 GCA_031373875.1 Pirellulaceae bacterium
AAACGGCTTGGCACGCCCTGCACCTGTGCGGCAGTGAACGCTTCCATGCCTTGCGTCACGGGAACACGGAAATCTTTTTCGCCGTGAATGACTAAAAGCGGTGTGCGCCAATTACCCACAAACCGATGAGGCGAGAAAGCATCGTATTTTTCTTTTAGGTCGTCGCTTTTCCAATATGGTCCACCCAAATCGAAATTGGTAAAGAACAATTCTTCCGTAGCGCCGGACATCGATTCCAAATTGAATACTCCGCAATGGGCGATCATCGCTTTGAATCGATCTTGAGCATTGCCCATCAACCAGTAGACCGTATAACCTCCAAAGCTGGCTCCTACCGCTCCTACACGTTTTGAATCCACGTATGGTTCCGTCAACAGCGCATCGGTCGCAGCCAGAATATCTTGCATGGCTTGCCCGCCCCAATCACCGCTGATCTGATCATTCCAAGCTTGACCAAAGCCCGGCAACCCGCGCCGATTCACACCGAGGACGACGTAGCCTTTGGCTGCCATCAAGTGAAAATTCCATCGGTACGAAAAAGCTTGACCGACCTGTCCTTGCGGACCGCCTTGGCAAAAAACCAACGACGGATGTTTCTTGCTCGCATCGAAATTCGGCGGCAGAATCACCCAGTTGTGAATGTGGGCCCCATCGCTGGCGCGCACCCAGCGCTCTTCGACTGTAGGCAATGCGAGTTTGGAATAGAACGATTCATTGGTTGCGGTGAGTGTGCTCGTCGTTCGATTTGCAATTTCCAGGACTGCTAACTCGGCAGGTCGCAGCATGTTTTGTTGAGTCAACAACACGCGATTGGAATCCGGAATGCAATCCAAAACTTGAAAATTGAATGTGCCCTTAGTGATTTGCTGGACCTGTCGGGTGTGAATCGCGATCGAAAAGGCTTGCTGCGTGCCTGTATACTCGCTGTCAAAGAATAGTGTGTCGCTGGCTTCATTCCAACGGATGTTGTGCGTGGTTTGGTCGAGTCTTTCGCTAATCTCCTCAATGGAACCATTGGTTCGATCGTACAGCATGATCCGATTGCGATCCGCTTCGAAGCCTGGTCTTTCCATCGACTGAAACGCAATGTATCGACCGTCGGGTGAATAGACAGGGTCCTTGTCGTAACCAATCATGCCGACGGTGATATTGTTCAATGAACCACCTTCGACATCGACCAGCATCACGCTGCTGTCTGTTGACTCGGCTGGGTTGTTCACCGCTTTGATAGTCAATGCCAGTTCGTTACCGTCGGGAGAGAAATTAAATTCGTCTGCACCGCCCATTGGCGGCAATGGACAATCAAATTTGAGACCCGTCATCAAGTCGATCGGTTCGCTCAGCGATCCGTCATCCTGCACCTTAGCAACATGGACATGGCTGTAGGCATAGTCATGCCAAGCATTCCAATGCCGGTACATCAAACCATCGATGATTCGTGCGTCGGCCTTGGGAAGATCCGGATAGATCTCCTGTGGCGTGGGGTCAAGTTTGACATCCCTCGTAAACGCAAGGTGAGTACCGGATGGTGACGCTTTGAGATTGCCCACTCCGCCCGCGATCTTGGTCAGTTGCTTTGCTTCGCCACCGTCTGGAGCAACCATCCAAATTTGGGGATCGTTCGGTTCTTCGCTTCCGGGAGCAATGTAGACGATTGATACCGAATCGCCGCGACTTAGCCATTGAACGGAATTTAAACTTTTAGTGGCTTTGACGATAGTTCGTTGCTTTTTCAATTCGACAAGCGGCGTGTTAAAAGCGACCGCAGTCTTGTCGCTCGCTGCATCGGGCTTAGGAAGACTGCCGACGATCAAATCGGTCTTCCCTTCGTTAGCTGCCAGGTCATACCGCGTCACCGTATATGCGATTTGTTCACCATCCGGAGACACGACGGCTTCACCGATGCGGCCGAGTTTCCACAACGCTTCGGGTGTCATCAGCGAAGGTTCGTCGGCTCGCGTTGTCACGACGAAAATGGATGAAACGATCAAGCAGATCAGTACAAGAAATGTCTTGGAGGCGTTCAGCATTGTTGATGGTCCTGGCAATATTGCGTCGAGATGTCATCGAGTGCCCCGAATCATCGCAATAGAGGAACGGCGGGGCAGCTAACAGTAACCGAAATTGGGTACGGTGAAATCTCAGCACGGCGGCTAAGAGTTGTCTTTCCCATTGTAGTTCGCAATTTTTTAGAGATATGCGATATCAAACAACCGACAAGCAGAAAATTTTTCGCCACAGCGATTGCGACGGTTTCGAACGATTTCTCTGTTTTGTAGCGGTACTTCAAAATCTCGAAAGGCTCAATTTTGGGCTCGGATTTCTGAAATAGGGATACCTTGAGAACAACCTGGGTGAATGCAAGTTGCGGTGTTCGACGCATTGCTTGAAAGGCCTTTTTCCCGATAAGTGCCGATCGCCAAGCCGATTGCTGCACCGACCAAGTGCGCGATGGGAACGGGTGTGAACGATACATCGGAAACAAAGATGTTCTTTTCAGAAATCATTTCCATCGCGATTTTGCAGAAGAGTCCGACAAGCAACAATGTATAGAAGAGCGCACCGGAGGTTTCGCGATCCTTGATTCTCTGCACAATCAGGGAACTCACTAAGAGCCCAAACAACGCCGTATCAATTCCGCTCAGTCCACGATAACAACCGACCTGGGGAACCCAGAACATCACGCAGAGCGGAACAGTAATGGCCGTGAGCAAGAGCGTCCACGCATAGCGTCTCGGTGATCGCCATTCGCAGCCAGCGCCCAAAACTGCAAAGGCAGCGAGATCCCAAAATAAGTGTTCAGTTGACCAATGCAATAAATGGCATCCAAGCAATCGCGCGAAGTCATAGGCTGCGACATCGTTGAATTGGAAACTCAACAACGTTTCAAGGCCGCTTGCGAAATGAAGCAGAATTGCCAAGCTCGCAATGGTCAGCGTAATGGGAATACGTCGGACACTATCCGAGAGTGACTTGGCAGAAAACGTATTTGCGAGTGTCATGGTCCTTTTCCTAATTACAAGCAGTCACGTTGCATAGTCAAAAACTCAAGTCGCCGAACAAAAGTCGACGACTTGAGCGAGGAGTAACACGCAGACTATGGAAGTTTCGCATCCATCGAGTTGCTGGCGTCGTCGGTTGATTTTCTTAAGCTACGGCGTCGTTCGGACCAAGCGGCAGCACCAGCCAGGCTTGCTGCAAGCAAACCGGTAATTGGATCGATCGCGCCGCCTCCGCCCCCACTGCTAAAGTTTGGGCTTGTGTTATTTGACGAGCTTGGAGTCCAATTCAAATCCGTTGGAGTCGGCGATGTCGGGGAAACTGTGTTGGTAGGCGAAGGACGATTGGTGTTCATGTCCGTCGATTCCCGAGCCTTCATCGATACCAGTTGTGTTTCTTTAGGACCCAATTTGGCGAGCGACTCATTACGCATAGTTTCCAGTTTTGACTCCAAAGCTTTGCGGGCTGCATCGTCGCGTTTGACGCGGATCGCATTGCGGCGATCGATTGACCATCGACTGTACTCGGCGTCATTTTCGAGAACAATGAAGGAGGCGTATTCGCTGACGATCGAGTAGCCTTCGCAGAGAGAGATGATTTTTTGGATAGCCGCTTCGGTCTGGCCATTCATTCGCATACCATCCATGATCTTCCCAATTCGACTAAACGCCCACATGCGTTCGATCTCGGGATTGCTATTCTCTCTTTCTGGAAGATTGACTTGCACGGTTTGCGAAATCGGTTGCCCCATGATTTCAGCGTTGACAGTCACATTTGCGAGTCCCGATTTCTTGTAACGACCAAACAGTCGCAAAGGAGCACCGTAAAACAAGTCTGGCAATGAATCGGGCGATACGTCATAGGTTTCAACGCCGTCAATCAAAATGGCTACATTTGTTGCAACCGGCCGCATCAGCTTGCGACGGAAAGCCTGCGATTGCCGAACGAAATCGTCTTGCTGCGAAACAAACGCAGCCAATCCCCCTGCTCCTTCAGCAAGTTGTTTGAGCAAAGGACGATTCACTTCGTTTCCGATTCCGATGCAGAAAACGCGTGTGCCAGAAGGTGCACTGGAAATAAGCGACAGCAACTCCGCTTGTTCTTTATTTTCGGTCATTCCGTCAGACAGAATGACAACGTTGAGTGGCCGATCGCCATCTTTGTATTTGTAAGCCGTCATCACTGCGGGTCGTAAGACTGTCCCGCCTTTGGCTCTTTGCGAAGCTAGAAAAGCTCTCGCCAGTTTCTGTGATTCTTCGTCAACGGGAGCCAGTTTCTGAAATTCCATTTGAGGCACGTTATTAAAGGTCATGACTTCAAAACGATCTTCCCTTCCCAAGGCAGTCACGAATGAATCGACCACGTTGCGCGAAAGGATCAGTTTTCCGTCATTGCTCATGCTTCCCGAAATGTCGACGACAAACACATAGTCCATGCCAGCGCCGTATTCCTCTAGTTCTTTGCCAGCGGTCATGGTCAACATGAAATACCCATCCTCACTCGATTGTTTCGATGCAATCAAGTCAATTCCCGTATGAGGTCGTTCTGTATCAAATGCAACCACGATATCGCGACTCAAATCCCCTTCTTGGACTTCGAGACTGGCGCGGGTGTAATTGTCGGCATGGTTGACCACAACAAAATCTTCTTCGTGAGAAGGGCTGAAAAGCTTGGTTATTGGAATTTCGCTTTTTACGTCCAACGTCAAAGCAAATTTGCCGGTCGTTTTGTCGGTGATATCGGCTCTCGTTGTCGTGGCAAGTGGATACACGTACGTTGCGTTGTCATGATCGAAATCGAGTTGTTGGCAATAGGTGACTTTAATGTGTTGCTCGGCCCCGGGTGCGATTGGGAAGATGCGAAGTTCGAAACTCTTATAGTCGACTTGTTCTAGCAAGCCTGGATCGCGATTGACGGCTTTGTAGCTCTCGTAGATCTGGCGTGCTCGTTTCTTTTCAACGACTTCGCCGACCATTTCTTTTCCGTTGATGATCATGCTGAAGTTACTAACGCTCGCGCCGTTGGGAACGGGGAACGTGTAGAGTGCTTCGACGACACGTTGTTCGGTGTTGAGGAAGACTTGTCGGATCTCGGTCACTGCGATTCCGTTGTTGATAATCACCGACACTTCGTGCTCTTTGATTTCAAGCACGCCTCCCAAACCACCATCGGCGATCAATAGCCCCGATGCTTTCAGCGTGGGAGTTGCAAAGCCCATCGATAAACTGAGTAGGACCGCCAAGCCCATCGCAGGACCCCTGAAGAAATTCTTTACGCTCATCATTGTCTCCTTTGGAAACGGAAGAAAGGAATTCACTGCGACTGCTTAAAGCATTTTGGATGCCAAGTCATTGATGTTGTCCTAAGTTGTGATTTGCCTTGGCTTTAAGGAAATCGACCTGTTTTATGAGACCGGGGTCTCGCTTGCATATGTGCATAAAATGTACAATCGATGTACATCTTAGGATTATGCTAGAAGAGTTCACGAAACCGAGGTTTGAGTGGAGTTCATCGAAGGTGTTTATAAAACGTTCCGATCTTGCATTTGTTCGCGCAGTGGCGCAATTGAACTACACGAATCCGTTCTTGCAGGAACGTATCGAATTGGAGCGAGTTGCTTTAGCGGACGAATTTATTTCCGAGTCGACGCCATTCTGGAGCTACACGCTAGACCAAGCGATCCAACGCAGACCTAAC
>JANMNK010001142.1:0-2360 GCA_031373875.1 Pirellulaceae bacterium
CCATTTTTTTTGGCCTGATTGCAATGTTATGCACAGACATCGGTATGCGTTGATTTGGTGTTGCTTCCGGCGAAACTGACTCGTTCAGTTTTGCAACTGTATCTGAGATTTTCATTGCTCCATCGCCATAAGATTGTATCGAACCGCAAATGAAATAGAAAAAATGAGGATATTCCAAATGAGGGCCGCCAGTATCATCTTCCATCCTGAGGACTTACCCTGGCAGATGCGAAAAATGCCGACCCCAAATGGCAAAGCGAAACAACAAAAGATGATCAAAATCCAATCTATGCCTGTTAAAACAGAATTTGGATTCGCTGGCTTCGCTGGCTTCACTTGAAAATCATCTGCGGCCGTGTATTTCTTGAGTAAAGCCGTTTCGCTTCTCTTAGTAGGCACAGCATCAGGTCGTGGAACGACTGCTTTACTCTTGAAATCCAAGTCCGTGACTTCTTCGAGGAGCGCACTCACGTTGCGGGCAGAAGCCGATTGCGGAACATTCGTATTGGGAGCGGTCGCCGCTGCAACTGCGGGAACAGAAAGCATATTGCCGCATTTGCATTTGCCCTGCTTGCCAGCCATAGAATCTGGTACTTGAAGATTGGCATTGCACTTGGGACAAACGATCTTGATTGGCATTTATGACTTCACCGAAAGGACAGGAATATTAAAATCACACTTGCAATTTGTGAAATACGGGTGGCACGACACTGAGTCTTCGAAGGGCGTGTTTTTCAGGTTCTCACGCCCTTCGAAGACTCAGGGTCGTGCCACCCAATTGTAAGACTTGTTCTTGCACACACTTAGCATAATTCGTCGCAACAGAAGCGAAAACGCGAAATCGACTTTTTAGAGCATGGGACCGACTGTCCAAGGCACAAATTCTTCATCACCGTAACCTAAAATCTCGCTCTTGGTTTTGTCGCCGCTTGCCACCTCAAGCAACCTTTCAAAAATTCGTTCGCCAACGGACTCGACCGTTTCCCCCGCCAAAATCGTTCCCGCGTCAACATCCATATCGTCGGGCATTTTCCGAAAAATTTCTGTGTTGGTCGAAATCTTCAGGCTTGGCACAGGCTTGCATCCAAAGCAGCTACCCCGGCCGGTTGTGAATACTACCAGATTGGATCCGCCGGCAACCAAGCCCGTTACGCTCGCAGGATCGTAGCCTGGCGTGTCCATTACTACCAAGCCCTTGGCGGTCACGGGCTCAGCGTACTCATACACAGCCTCAAGTGTTGTATTACCGCCCTTGGCTGCTGCTCCCAATGATTTTTCGATAATGGTCGTCAAACCCCCTGCTTTATTTCCCGCCGATGGATTGCAGTCGAGTGTTTCGCCAAAAATCCCGACATACCACTTCCACCATTCGATGCGTTCTAGCAACTTTTCCGCAACAGCCTTGGACCGAGCTCGCCGGATCAATGTTTGCTCCGCGCCGTACAACTCGCTTGTCTCCGCCACAATTCCCGTACCGCCACAGGCAACCAACCGATCCACAGCAATGCCAACTGCGGGGTTTGCGGTGATGCCGGAGTAGCCGTCGGACCCACCGCAATTCGTCCCGAGTATTAAGTGCTCCGCGCTACACGGTTGACGACGAACTTGATTTACTTGAGGAAGTAGGCCCGACACTATTTCGACACCGCGTTCAATGGTCGCCAAAGTTCCGCCGCTGTCCTGAATGGAAATAGCAGGAACTTGCCTCGTTGTCCCGCTTCCTGACGCCCCCCCCGGCAATTGGATGTTGATGAGCTTTTGCGACTGCAACAGATGGCCTATGGTGGATTGTTCACAACCGAGCCCGATCAGTACGTATGCCCCAATGTTCGGGTGCTTGGCAATTCCGCCGATGACACGATTCAGCATTCGATGCTTCATGCCGTCAAAGGCCATCGCGCAACCGCCTTCATGTCGAAAGGCCACGACGCCATCTACATTTGGATACGCAGCCATAATCTCCGGAGTGAATCGCTGAGCCACGTACCGCGAAACCGAAGCCGAACAATTCACGGTCGAGATGACCGCCACGTAGTTTCGAGTTCCAACCGTTCCATTGGGTCGAACGATGCCTTGAAAAGTTCGTCCAACGATTGGTTGTGGAGCTGGTGGCAATTCGGAGGCGATTGTGCTGATATCGACTCGATACTCGCAGGAAAGATTGTGGCTGTGGATGTGTTGACCTGGATCGATATTTTGGGTCGCACGGCCGATCGGCCAGCCATACTTCACTACGGAATCGTCTATACCAATCGACGTAATCGCTACTTTATGACCGGGCGGAATGGTTTGCCGGATCGTCAACGTCTCGCCCGTATCTAAAACTAAGGCCTGTCCCGCCGACAATGCTCGAATGGCGA
>JANMNK010001145.1:0-2169 GCA_031373875.1 Pirellulaceae bacterium
ATATGCGATTGATGTATGGGTTGAGGTGGTCGGATGACGAATCGGGTAATCGTTTTTTTAAGATGGGAGGGGTGGGATGATCGATTGAGGACAATCGATCTACAATGGGTGGAGATGATCGATTGATGACAATCGATCTACGATGGGGAGGGGTGCGGAATTTGGGTCTTGGGTGGGGTGTTGCGGTGCAGAGAGAACAGCGCTCCTAAGTACGCTGCGGCTAGTTTGGTTAGGAATGAAATGGCAAATAGTACTGCGATCTGGTCTGTTAGACCTGCTGTCAGGAGTACGCTTAGATCGATTAGTGCATAGGCCAACCATACGATCAGAGCTGACTTGACTGCGTACTTGCCATGCCACCAACTTCCTACCCACCAACCTGCGAGAAACATCAGCGGCATTCCGACTACGATGCTGCAATAGGGAGCCGCGACTTGTATGTGGTCTTGATAATACTGTTCTTCGTGACCTGGGTTGATTACGTATCCATAAACGACCATGTACAAAATGCTGGCTGTGACGTTCGCAACCAAAACCATGAGCGCTACGCCCACCAGGCATGACACACGACCGAGCATTGTTCATCCTTTCGAGATAACACGTTGAATCATTAATGGCAGGTCAAAGGGGATTGGCTCTCAACTCACTAAGCCCAATCACGTGCGGGGCGGGTACGCAAACGATTCGCTTCGTCGTCGTCCACAAACATTTGTTTGACAGGATCGAAGTTCAATTTGCGGTTGAGCATCCAGGACATAGCGGCGGCATGGCAAGCTACATGGGAATTTCGCATGACTTCAGGATTGGCGACGGTGGGTTTCCGTGACTTGATGCAATCGAAGAAATTTCGTGCATGTTGAAGCACGTCAAGCCCTTTTACTTTGCCTGCCGATTCTTCGAGTTCTCTTCGCAGTTTGTCTGACGAAACTTCTGTCTCCCCGCTGTCGCCGGTTTCCAGCCAGCCTTCGTCACCAACAAAACGCACAGGGCAAGTGCCGAGTTTCGTGATCCAATTTGGTCCACGATCCCCAAATGGAGTTGGCAAAAAATCAAGGATGAGTTTGACTCCGTTGGCATACATGCACGTAATGCCCTTGTCAGATGGTTCAAACGAAATGGGCATCGTTTCATCGGCTTGGTTTGCCCATTGGCAGAGGTCGACAGTGTGCGCGCCCCAGTCCAGCAATCGCGCTCCCGAATCAAAATCGTAATAACCACGCCAACCACCGGAAACGTATTTACTGTTGTACGGTCGCCAAGGGGCGGGACCCAGCCACATGTTCCAATCGCAAACGTCCTTCGGAGGCGTTGGTTCGCCTGGTAGCCATGTGCTGTCCATGGATGGAATATAGACCGACGCATACAGCGTGTGAATTTTTCCAAGTTTGCCATCGTGAGCAAGTTTTACGGCTTGTACGAAATTCGGAACGCTTCGCCGCTGCGTTCCAGCTTGAAAAATACGGCCCGTGGCCTTCATCACATCGGCCAGTTTCTGACAAAGCCCAATTGTGATGCCGCAAGGCTTTTCGCTGTAGACATCTTTGCCAGCTTGTGCTGCCAAGATCGATGCATCTGCATGCCAACGATCGCCGGTCGCAACAATCACTGCGTCGATATCTTTGCGATCGAGCACTTCCCGAAAGTCGCGATACAGTTTGCAATCGGAATTGCCGTAGTGTCCATCTACGAGTTTCTTGCCGGCATCACGACGACTTGCTTGCACGTCAGCGATTGCAACACATTGCACGTCAGGCAATGTAAGCATCGATTGCAGATCATAGGTGCATCGTGGACCAATACCAATAACACCAAGCGTAATTTTCTCACTCGGAGCGACGGCCCCATCGCGACCGAGTGCTTTCGCAGGAATGATGTATGGGAGTGAAGCAGCGGCTAGTGAAGTACCAATGAAGTGGCGACGGGAAAGGGAGGATTGGTCAGGCATGAGCGCACCGGATTGTTTGCATTAGAAAGGTGAAGCAATCAGAACATTTGGATGTGTTCTAGCAGCTTGCCACTACCGAATCAAGCAGGACGATGCAAACCTAAGAATGAGCTTTGTTATTCCCTGCAAAGCGTAGGAAAAACGAGGCTCAAGCCAACGTCTAACGGAGTGCTATACAAAAGAGATTGAACTCGACCGCAGAGTTAACGGGAATTTGGAGATGA
>JANMNK010001192.1:0-2540 GCA_031373875.1 Pirellulaceae bacterium
AAACGGCTCGAGGTAACTGTCAAAGAGTTGAACTGATGCGACCGAAATGTATGTTTGCTTCCGTTAGAGCGTGGATTTTCGTTGGCTGTCTGATGTCGCTCCCGTCTAGTGTTCTGGGTCAAAGTCAACAAGGCTTGGAACCCAGCAGTTTCCCTGCAGAGACATTACCGCTAACCAACCCGCCGCCTCCGCTTGCCAAGCCATTCGATCCTTCCAAACCTTTGAAGATGGACGTTCCTGAGACGGATATCGAGCCTGCCGATGGAGTTCATTGGTACTATCCTTGGACATGGTTTCCGCTGGATGGCTGGACCAATAGCGTCGAGTTAGGAATCAACGGCTCCGAGGGCAATAGCCAATCGTATAGTTTTCAAACAGGTGCTCGATTTAAACGCAAAGTAGAAACGAGTCTATTTGAGCTTCGGATGACTCACAACCGAACGCAGTCCCTGGGACTTCTCACACAAAATAACTCTCTTATTTTCGCAGACTACGAGCGTCCATTCAGTTCTTCGCCGTGGTCAATTTTTACCAAATCCGGTTTGGAGTTTGATTCGTTCAAAGCTTTCGACTATCGATTCAACGTGAACTCTGGTCTCAGTTACCGTTGGCGAGACACGAAAGATCTTCGACTGGTATCCCGTTTCGGTTCTGGTACGTCGCGAGAGTTTGGCGGACCTAATAATAATTGGATTCCGGAAGCTGTATTTGGTGGCGACTATGAGCATCAAGTCAATGACCGAAACAAACTCATTTTGAAAGTCGATTACTTTCCCAACTGGACGGATTTTTCAGACTATCGCGTCGTATCCGATTTTGCTTGGGAGTACTTGCTCAGCCAAGAACGTAATCTTAGTCTCAAGCTTGGCGGTACAGACCGTTACGACAGTACTCCCAACGGCCTCAAACCGAACGATATCAACTATAATTTGTTGCTGCTCTACAAGTTTTAAAGACATCTTCATTCG
Organism: Pirellulaceae bacterium; assembly: GCA_031373875.1. GTDB lineage: Bacteria > Planctomycetota > Planctomycetia > Pirellulales > Pirellulaceae > JANMGV01. The sequence goes on from JANMNK010001192.1 coordinate 969, forward strand.
CATGCCCCACAGTAAAACAATCTATGGATGCCATCCAGGAATTCTTAGCCGTACAGACATTCGCCGTCGCGGGTGCTTCGCGCGACCGATCAAAATACGGTAACAAAGTTTTTCGCGCCCTGATGGCTAGCGGTCGCAGTGTTTGTCCATTGAATCCCATTGCAACGGAAATCGAGTCGCAGCCAGCTTATGCTTCAATCGAAAATCTACCTGTCGTTCCTCAGTCGCTATCCGTTGTAACGCCCCCAGCGATTACTCGGCAAGTCATCGCGCAAGCCATCAAAGCTGGCGTAAAAAACATTTGGATGCAACCTGGCGCGGAAGATGAACTGGCAAGTGAATTGGCTCGCCAAGCTGGAATGGTTGTTATTGACGACGGGAGTTGCATTCTGGTCTCGTTAGCAACGGAAAAACGCCCTCGCTCTTGAAAAAATTAATCACACGACCAGTTGCTTGACGCCGTTCGCGACGAAGGAAAAGATTCTTTTCGCATCTTATGACAAGATCGAATGAAGTACCTGGCCGGCAACATCGGTCAATCGATACGGACGACCGTTGTGAAGAAATGTCAGTCGCAGGTGATCCAGGCCAAGCAGGTGCAGCATTGTTGCGTGAAGGTCATGGACCGTCACGGGGTCAACAACCGCCTTGTAACCGATCTCATCCGTTTCGCCGAAACTCGTTCCGCCCTTTATCCCGGCGCCAGCCGTCCAGGCCATGAATCCCTGCGGGTTATGGTCGCGACCGTCTTTGCCCTGCGACACCGGCATCCGCCCGAATTCACCACCCCAAATCACCAGCGTCGAATCCATTAGCCCGCGATCCTTCAGATCCGCCAGCAGACCGGCGATCGGAACATCAGTCGCTCGACAATGGCCTGTGTGATTCTCCGTCAGATTGCTGTGAGCATCCCATTCGCCGTCGCTATAAACCTGAACAAAGCGTACGCCACTCTCGACAAGTCGCCTGGCCAGCAGGCACTTGGAGCCGTAAGACTTGGTTTCGTTCTGATCGATACCGTACATATCTCGCGTGGCTTGCGTCTCTGTGGAAAAATCAATCATGTTGGCCGCTTCGGTTTGCATGCGATACGCCAATTCGAAGGATTGAATTCGTCCTAACAGTTCCGCCTCAGCCGGTCGCGATTCCAGATGTTTTGCATTAAGTTGTGCCAGCAAATCAAGCTGACGTCGCTGATCATCGCGAGTCACATCAGCCGGTCGATTCAGATTCAGAATCGGATTGCCTTCGGATCGAAATAGCGTCCCCTGATGTGCGGCGGGCAGAAAACCGGCATGCCAGTTCAGCGGACCACCTTTGATCCCCTGATTATTGCCCAACACTACGAATCCCGGCAGGTTCTGATTCTCGCTGCCAAGCCCGTACGTGACCCACGCACCTGCCGCCGGAAAACCGGGCCGCGCGATTCCCGTGTTGATCTGATACAGCGCCGGGACATGATCATTCGATTCACTGTGCAGTGACTTGATGAATGCAAAGTCATCCACATGTTTCGCGACATTCGGATACCGATCGCAAACCCACGCGCCGCTTTCGCCGTATTGCTTGAAC
>JANMNK010001216.1:0-5759 GCA_031373875.1 Pirellulaceae bacterium
GTCGAATGACGCCGCAGCTTGTCGTCGGTCCGGTTGGTATTACCGAATGACAGAGACTGAGCGCATCGGAAAACGAAAACATGATGTGGGGAAACACGTGATGTTGCGAGTACATGTTGGTTGGAACATGACCAAACCATCGCATAATTCGATTTTCGAAACGCTGAAGTGTCGATTGCACGCGACTGTGTGGGGCGAAAGGCAGCGTTGTCTTGAAAGCTGTTCGATTGAATAATAACTCGTGTTCGGAACGTTTGTCGCCTGAGTCTTCTTGAAAGGTCTTCGGATGGACGGCAGGGACATGGTAAGCTTCGAGGGAGTTCTCGATCGGGATCTTCCAGTTCACTTGGTAACTGGGGTGCCATTTCAAAGTCAACCTCCACTCATCGCCGAATTTATCGGCCAGCATTGCATAATAGTCGCTTCCAAAAAAATCGCGCAATGACTTTGGATTAGACGACAAGTTGACGAAAACAAGTTGCCCCAGTTGCTCGACGGCAAAGCTTGGCAAACAGACGGGCTTGTCAAACGGAACAAAGTTTTTCGGTTCGGGTATGCGCCCTGTCTTGCCGTCTTGCTGGTACTCCCATCCGTGATATTGGCAGCGCATGGTCGGTGAATTGCCCGATGCCAGTGAGCAAATAATCGCGTGACGGTGAGCACAGACATTCGACAAAGCCCGAATCTGTCCGTTGAAGTTACGAACTTGAATGGGCGTTCCCAAAATGTTGGTCGTCAGGAAATCGCCCGGCTTGACCAATTCCGTTGTTGTTCCAACGAAATGCCAAACTCCGTCAAACGCGAACCGTTTTTCATGCTCCAAAACATCAGGATCGAAGTACTGCTTTGGTTTTAGCAGGTGAGGCAAGCGGGCTTGATTGACGAACATAAGTTGCGAGTGGAGAGCAGATGCGGGTCAGGTCGAATAGAGACATTGACTGATGGTATCGATTTGAACGTCGAGGGCAACAATCAGCCGCAATATCGTGTATCAAATGTAGCTTTTCAAGGCTAAAAAATGCAACCAACATTTCCAAAGCCGTTATTCATGCCTGACTTCTGATCTGTTGAATCGATGCGTTGAAGATTCGAATTTTTTAGTTTGGCGATCTGAGACAGCATTTGAAAGACTTTCCGATGATTTTCTTCGGTGGCGGTAATCATTAGTCCCGAACCAATTCTTGTGGCGTGAATGTTCTCGAAATCAAAAATTGCAACTTGAATTGCTTCTTGGATTGCTTCGATTTGCTGGTCATTGGCCATAATCCAGGCCAAGTCATAACACTGTGTAGATGGAATGGCTTGCTCGCAATCGACTATCACGACACAGTTTTCATGTAGCTCCCAAGTTAGTTTCAACGGGGTGAGTATTTTCACAAGCATATCGGCTGCGGTCATACGCACCGGCGGGATATGCAGGCGCTCCGCTGGATCAATCTCGATCCTCGTGTCGTCATGAAACATGGGGACGTAAAATTCGACTCCAATTTCATCGCCAATTTGCATCAAGACCTGCTCAAGCGTCGCCTCACGTTTTTGAATTTCGACCACGGTATCCAGTTTGTTGCGAAGCGTTGTAAATACATCGTTTTGAGTCTTACCAAGTTCAAGCCAGTACGGCGGCTGGCCGTCGGGGCGCGTCCACGTGACGTGCGGCAACTCATTGCGACGAATGGGTCCTGATGGGTCGACTAACCAAGCGGTAAGGCCAATGCAACCGACAAACCAGAACCATGAGCCGAAAAAGACAGTTCTCATGACATTTCGAATCTGTTGCATTTTGCTTCACTCCGTGTTCTATCTCGCCGCGAAGTGACGCAATGCAAGACATTTTAAACTTCCGAATTCCCCGTTTCGTTTATTAAGCAAACGGAATGCCGGAGCGTCGACTCAGGGAGAGCTAATGCAAGTGGACAAGATCGCTTTAGAGCAAAATACGTTGCACGCGATTATTGTTGGTGTCGAGGATGTGAAGGCGTTTCTTGGAATCGCGGACGATAGCCCAAGGCTGATACAGTTGTCCTTCGTCGCGACCCGGTGTACCCCAGCTTGAAACGGGTTTACCATCGGTCGTCATTTTTTGAACGCGGCAATTACCGAATTCGCAAATGAGAATATGTTCGTCTTCGTCGACCCAAATTCCGTAGGGGTAATGCAGCATCCCTAGTTCTTTTCCTTCGACACCCCAGATGGCAACGATCTCGGGTTTGTCTCGCTCGCAGCGAACGACTTGAATTCGATGATTACAAGCGTCCGAGATCCAGAGATTATCGTGTCGATCGAGAAAGATCGATTGGGGACGATTAAACTCCAGCGGACCATTCCCGTGCTTTCCAAATTGGCAAATGAATTTCCCTTCGGCTGTGAATTTTTGGATGCGATCAAATTCTCCGTACTCGGAAACAAAGTAGTCCCCGTTACGGTCTTGCACCGCATCTGTAACAAATCCAAATTCACCGGGACCTTTACCGTTTGTCCCGCCGATGGTTCGATCCGCAAGCAGTTCGCCTTCGGGAGTGTAGAACAGCACCTGATAAAAGTGCGTGTCGGCAACCATAACTAAACCTTGCCGGTCGATCCCCAAGCCTGTTGGTTTGCCGTTGGCGATGGACGGCGTATTCCATACTCGCAAGAAATTCCCGTCGGTATCAAAGACTTGGACGCGTCCAGTCATGTCGACGATATACAGGTGATCGTTCTTGTCGATGGCCATGGCTCGCGCTTTTTGGAAACGACCATCACTCAGCCCTCGTCGCCCCCACACCAGTTGCAGTTTGGAGTCAGCGTACTTTGGCGTCGCGCTGTCAACGCAGCCTACCGAGGTCAACAATGTACCGCCGGTTGCCACTGCACTCCACTGCATCGTGGACTGCAGCCAATCGCGTCTCGACCAATTCTCACGGCAGGTTTTTTTTGATTTCATAACCGATCTTATTTTCTGCCAGTGCCATATTGGTGGATGGTTATTTTACGAAAGCTATAACGGCGGATTGCGGATCATGTCTCGAACGTAAATCCAAGCAATCGCCTGTGTTGGTGAGTTTAAGAGGATTTATCGTGTCCTTGAAGGACCCAGCCTGTTGCGGGTAAGATATTGCGAATAAGAATTCGGGATTTGGTGGTACCGATCTACATTGTATTCTAGCTTGGATTGCAGCAAAAATGGCGAAAGTGCTGGATTGGCGGCGATCAGAAGACCTTCGCGACGTCGTGCATCTATCCGTTCAAGCATTGGTCGAAGGTCATTTAGTTGCTTTCCCTACCGAGACCAGTTACGAATTCGTGGCTAGTGCCATTAAGCCTGAGTCAGTCGAGCGGTTGATGCAAGTCCTGTCGGCCGATTACGGCAAAGTGACTTTGATGATGAGGTCACCCGAAGAAGCAACGGACTTTGCACCCGATCTATCGCCCGTTGCAAAACGCATTGCTGTTCGCGGTTGGCCGGGTCCATTGGCTCTCGAAGTCTCCGATAGTCATCCCGATTCGCTTGTTCGTCAGTTGCCAGAATCAGCCCAATCGCTCCTGTCCGCTCCGGATGGTCGAATTGCGTTAAGAATTCCCATGCACGATGCGCTAAATCAAGTTGCTAAAATGGCGGTCGGACCACTGATCATGGCGCCCGCTCGAAATGCCCAGGGCAAATTGGTAGTTTCGGCAGAGCAACTAGACACCCGCAATCTACGCCTTGTCGTCGATGATGGTTTGACACAATATCAAGGTGAACCGACCGTCATTCGTGTGGACGGCAACCGCTGCAAGATTTTTCGTAAGGGTGTCATCGAACCAGAAGCTTTGGGCGGGCTCAGCCAATTGATCGTCTTGCTAGTTTGCACGGGGAACACTTGCCGGTCACCCATGGCTCAAGCAATGATGCAGTCCAAATTGGAAACGAAATTTTCTACGCTGTTCAGCGCGAGCTCGATTAAGCCTGCAATCGCATGTTCGGCAGGGATCTCCGCGATGGCAGGCGGACGAGCGTCGATCGAAGCCGTGAATGCGATGCAAGAAAAAGGTCTCAATTTACAACGACACGAAAGCAGTCCTTTAAGTCAGCGACTTGTGGAACGAGCCGACATGATTTTGACGATGACATCCAGTCATCGACAAGCGATTGTTTCTCGCTGGCCCAATTTGGCAAACAAGACGTTTCCAATATCGATGGACGGGGCCGAAATATCGGATCCCTTCGGTGGACCAATCGAAATGTATCGAGCGTGCGCTTCGCAGCTTGATCGATGTCTTGACCATTGGTTGGACAAGATCGACGAAAGCATGCTGGCCGTGTGGGATGATGCTTAGCGAGCTCAATCAGTAAAGTAAAACGTTAAGCCTTAGAAAAATATTTGCGAACCAAACCGCAGAGTGCTTGTTGTATAATTTGCAAAAGGCTAGGTTTGGTTGTTCAGGATTCATTAGTGACTAGGAAAGGATTTTCGGATGCATATTGCTTTAGGCAGCGATCATCGCGGTGTACAGTTAAAAAGCAAATTGTGCGATTTGCTCACATCGGATGGTTTGACCATTCATGACTTTGGAACCAATAGCGACCAATCTGTCGACTATCCGGACTTTGCAAAGGCGGTTGCGGAAAGCATATCGAATGGGACCTGCGAGCGTGGAATCTTGATTTGCGGGACCGGCATCGGGATGGCCATTACAGCAAATAAATTTCCGGGAGTTCGCGCGGCTGTTTGCGCTGACGAGGTGCTGTCCGAGATTTGCCGACGTCATAACGATGTGAACGTGATTTGTTTGCCCGCCTACCTGATTGGCGATCGTCCGATTGGAGACATGATCCGAATTTGGCTGGCCACAGAATTCGACGGTGGCCGTCACACGCGCCGAATCACGAAAATTTGCGAGATCGAAGGTCGCGAGCCCAAGACCGGAGAATGAGTTGGCAACATGGCGCATTGTTTTGGTTCCCATATGTCCATCGCGGGCGGATACTACAAAGCAGTCGAAGCGGCCAGCGGAGCCGGCTGCGGCTGCGTCCAGTTGTTCACTAAAAACAACAATCAGTGGGCTTGCAAACCGATCTTGGATGACGAAGTCGAGCTGTTCCGAAATTCTCTGAAGAACCTAAAGATCAAGAACCCACTGTCGCACGCGTCGTATTTGATCAATATCGCGTCGGCCAAAGATGACCTTTGGCAAAAGTCGGTCGACTCGCTCATCGTGGAATGGCAACGAGCGGAAGCACTTGGACTGGACGGCGTGGTCTTTCATCCGGGTTCGTTCGTAGACAGTACCGAAGAGGCCGGTATGTCGCGCGTGGCAAAAGCCATCGAAACGGTCGCGAAAATCGTCAAGCCAAAAGATTGTTGGCTGCTGATTGAGAACACCGCAGGCCAAGGTTCGTGCTTGGGTTGGAACTTTGAACAGCTTGGCTGGTTGATCGAGCGCAGCGGTTCGAGCATGAAGGTCGGCGTCTGCATTGACACGTGTCACTCACACGCGGCAGGCTACGATTTGGCTCAACCCAGCGAACTAAAACGCATGGTTTCGGATATCGATTGCAACAATTTGAAGGACTCAATTCGCGCGATCCATTTAAATGACAGCAAACGCGAAGCTGGCAGTCGCGTCGATCGGCATGAGCACATCGGTCTGGGCACAATCGGTTTGGAAGGATTCCGCCTATTCTTGAAGCACCCCCGATTCAAAAAATTACCGATGTATCTCGAAACAGAAAAAGGCGAATCGCCCGACGGTCGCGACTGGGACGTCGTCAATTTGGAAGTGTTGCGTGGTTTGGT
>JANMNK010001226.1:0-3776 GCA_031373875.1 Pirellulaceae bacterium
TTGGCAACAACGACTTGCTGCTCCCGCAAACTGCGGTTGTTTAACGTCATGACGATGGACATGGGACGATTTTCGATAACGATTCCGAAACGAGTGGCCTTTTTTTCTTCGTCGACAACCCGCGTCGTCACTTGGGCTCCCGATTTGATCTCCACGTTTCCGGGTACCTTTAGATCGAAAGTTGCAGCACCCGTGGCAGGCAGTTGGAAATGCAACGATTGCTGCGCAGCGGCAGTGGCAACTGGCGCGAGCATGTTGAGAGTCAACTGTTTTTGGCCTTTGCCCTCGACGAAGATCACTATTTGACCTTGTTCGTTGATCGCCATCGAAGCGGGTTGGCCATTGATCTCTGCCGATTGAATTCCGACACCGCTGATCTGCAACGGGATGGCTTGTAATCCCTCGTCGAGAACATCGATGGTCAGTTGCCCTTGGATCGTGGCACGACCGTCTTCGATTGTGGCTTGATATTTCGATTCCACCAAAGCGACTGCTTGCGGCGGCGCGGCTTCTGTTGTCTTTTTGGAGCGAGCGAGCAGGTCTGCATACTCTTGCCGCGTCATGAAAACTCGCTGGGCTTGGCTATTCAAGATGACCGGCAAGTCTTCAAACGGCACGAGCAATTCGCGAACTTTGGGAGCTCCGTCTGTCGGATTTTGCCCCCAACCAACGCTTGCGAGGTTTCCAGCCGTACCCAAGACAATTGCCAGAGTCCAAACAAAGCGAATTGGTCTTTGCAGTAGAGTAATTGTGTTGGTCAGGCTCTGGTTAGTCGGAAAAGAGTTTGAACTAGTCATTGCTCTTGTCTCCTTCCTTGGATTCGCCAGAGGCATCACCGCCTGGTGGATTCGAAGCTTGCATATGCACAGGCGTTACAGCAGTTTTCTGAGTTACTAAGGTTGCACCGGGCTTAAATTGTTTCCAAGTAAAGCTTCGGCCCTTTGTCATGGACGGTAGGACCCAACCGATCGTTCGAACCACCCACAATACGAGCACAATAACTAATCCGTAAAAGGTCGGCACGTTAATGACTTGGCGAGCCAATGTTGGAGCGAAAGCACCACAAACCAGTAGGATGCTGAGCAACAAGGCTGCCAGTGCGAGTTGTGTCTTCAATGATCGAAACAGGAGCATCAAACCGAATAGAACGACGACGCCCAAACACAAGGCGGTGAATATTTTGTCGGAAATTGTTTTAAGTCGAAGCAATCCATTCGGCGGTGGCTCGGGCCGCAAAGTTGAGAAAAGGTAGGTCGTCCCATCAATCTGAAATGTGGGGCTTTCGGCAACGGTGACACCTTGTTGAACCCACTGTAACAACTGAACCTCGTTCATATTGGGTACGACCATTCCATCCCAGCTTCCACGCAAATGCCAATTCCATTCATCGGTCCAAGGACCGTCCCATGCAATGAGCTTTCGTTCTTTGGGGACGTAAACGCTCAAGTAGACTTTTTGTACTGCAGGGTCCTCAGGAAAAGCTGGATGCAGCAGTCCGTTGCTATCCGAGTCCAACGAGTAACGTAATTCCATGACGATGGATTCTGATGGATCGTGGCCGATCAACGGCACAAACAGCGTGTCTTGCTCGCCTCGCTCGAGTGCAATAGGTATGCCGTTGATGCGGAGAGGTTGGCTATCGAACGAAGCTTGCTTGGGAAGCTGAATCGCCAATCGTTGCCTCGCGCTTTTGAGTCGATAAAGGGCTTGGACACCAATCTGACCGCTTCGTGTGGTCACCATCCTCAGCCAAGCACGCTCGACGCTCGTTCGTTTGACTTCCTCTAATTGATAACGCGTCGCGACCAAATTGAGTTTCCAATCTTCGTGAAATTCGAAGGCTCGCGAAGCGTCGGGAATCGTGGCACCTGGCATAATGTCGTGTTGGGGATCGATGGCCCGCAAGCCGGTAACATCCTCAGCGGGTTGTACGTCCAGCGTTTCTGCTTTGGTAACAACGACTTGTCCCCAAGCACGATCTGTGCCCGCAGGTTTGAGAACGGGAATGTCAAACGTGATGCTCTTGCCGACAGATAATTCTTCGATTTTGCGTTCCCAAGTAAGATTCACCATCGTTTCGCCAAGCAGCTCGGTATCACCTGTAAGGCTCCAAGCCGTGTAGCCTTGCGCTATGTCTGTTGGAGCAGGTGTCATGGGTGTCTCGCGCAGCATGGTCGATTGATTGCGAACATCGGCTGCAATGTCGGACGGGATGTCGATTCGCAGAGTTTTTACGCCGCTGTACCGAATGTCATAAAAGAATTTGGCATCGAACTTGGTTACCCCCGACTCTGTTCGAACAACCAGAAGCTGGCGCACGCTGATAAACGGTTTTCGTCGCTCGACTGACAATTGCAAATCGACTGGCTGATCTGCGAATGCGAACGCGAAAGTTTCGCGAGCTGTGGGAAAGCGATTTTCTCGCATCGATTGAAGACCCTGCACCGCGTCGGCAAATGAAATGCCTCGCAGACCGTCGCTCTTGGTAGCCGTAGCTCGCAGGCTTTCGGGAGTGTAGACCACTAGGCGGCCGGTACTGCGGTCGAGTTTTTCGTTCACAATTTGCGGAATTGTCAAAGCGATCGTGGAGGCGATTCCCGTTGGCGTCATGAGATTTGGATCATCGATACGCTTTTGAAGTTCTACGAATAAGGCGACTCGCCCCATCGCCTTCCTTGATAGACTCACCAAGATTTTCGTTTTGTCTTCGGACAGGTGGAACGCATCGACGGAGACGGCTACAGCGCCTGCGGCATCCACACCTCGGACTTGTCGAATGTCATATCCTGTCGGCACATTTGCCTCGAGTTGAAAAACTCCCGCTTGATCGATCTGGTAGATTGCCAACATGTCGATGGTCGCTTGTTGGGGTTCGAGATAAGCCTCTACCAAGTGTTCGACGGAAATTCTCGGCTCGATCTTTTCTACGATTACCGAGAGTTGGTAGGGCAAAGTGGAATAGCGGTACGCGAACGACCACGCTTGACCTGCAAAAGCGGGCGGCAATTCGTTGACATCGATTTGGGAAAGTCCAGCTCGCTGTGCTACTTCGGCCCGCATGGTTGACGCGACGCGGACAACGATCACTCCCTGTTGCCGCCCCACATCCACGGCGGCAACGGTTGGGACCGTAATCTCTTGACGCTTTGCTGTATCGATGAATTTTTCAAGTTCGAGAATCAAGCTTTGCGAACTGCGAACGGCTTCGAACAATTCGACTTCGAGCCGCTGGAATTCGCCTTGCTTAGTGACTTCCCAACGTTTCACATTGGGATCGAAAACGTTGACGATTTTTTGGTCAGCGGGAATATCGAAGGACAATTTATTTAGTTCTGCCCGGCTAACTTCGTAAACATACGTCGCCCGCGTTCGCATGGTGCCGTCATCGATCAGGACTTCTTGTTCGGATCGAACGTTAGCCAACACGGCCATCCCCGACGCTCCTTCGGATTTTGGAGTCCAATCGATTCGCACTTCAGGAGCCGCGCCCACAAATGCTAACAGCACGGTTTCGTCTTTGGCTGGCTCGGCCGCTGGATCGACATTGGTTGCCGCGGGGTCGGAGGGTGCCTCGGTTGCGGCGATCATGGGTTGGATGCTTACTTTGATGCCGCTTTCGGGAATGCGAATTCGCCAGCGATTGACAGGCGCTTGAGGGGCATGAAACGTCACGCTATTTTGTCCGGGCGCTTTGGAAAAGGCGCGGACGTACTCCAAGTCGAGTTGAATTTGTTTCGAACCTTTCTCCGTGTTTTCAACCAGAAGGCTGTAACCAC
>JANMNK010000028.1:0-1679 GCA_031373875.1 Pirellulaceae bacterium
GCACGCGCTCGAACGGGAAGAGCGTTGGCTGCTTCTCGGTACGTGGGCTGGAGCCAAGCGGGTGAGGGTGAAGCCGTTCGACGCGATCGAGCTAGACCTCGCCGCGCTCTGGTCACGATGACTCCCTAGATACGGTGTGGAGCGAGATGGCGAGCGCGACGATAGGGCGAACGACTCATTCTCGCCACAGGTCGTCCTCGCTGACGGCGACCGCCGCGCGCACGATCCAGCGCTGGAGCGTGTCGGCAACGAACTTGACCGTCCTCAGCGGTGATGATTCCTTGACGCTGCCGATGATGTCCGTCGGTGCCGAAGGAGTCATTTCCGTAGCGGGAAATATTGTGCCTCGCGATATCATCGCCATGGTTCAATTAGCGCTGGCAGGTGATTTTGTGAATGCAAGAACTTGGCATCACAAGTTGTTTCCGCTGTGCCGCGACATGCTGTCGCTAGCAACCAATCCCATTCCGCTGAAAGCCGCCATGAAAATGCTCGGCCGCGACACCGGCGAACTTCGACTGCCCATGACGCCGCTGGATAACAACCAGTTTGAGCAACTGGGCGGGACTTTGAAGACGTATGGGCTAATATCAAGTTGAAAACAATTTTTGCATCGTGATCGTGCACGATGTGAATTGTGGGCTTTCGCGATGTTTTGGTAACGCCCATTTATTTCGATGGTTGGTTTGCAATTGCCGATTTCCATGTAAGTCAGGAATTCGAGATTACAATCCCTTGTCTCGTGCATTGGATGTGGACTAGTTCGCCTATCTCGTTCGATTTTCGAATACAGCAAGCAGCTGTTTCTAATAGCTTTTGGTTCCAATCCCCAAGTTATCTCCCCATTCGCACGCACGTTCTTTGTGTTAAGATTTGATTAAGACTGCGTTAAGACAAAGCAAATTTTTCAGAGTAAACACGATGTTTTCGATTCAACGATTTTTCAGCCAAGACACGAAGTTTTTTGACTTGTTAGAGGCCAGCGCAGCGGAGACGGAAGAGCTGACGCGGTTGCTTGTCGAATTACTGAAAGATCGCACGAGATCGCATCCGCTTGATCAATTCGCTTTGGCTCGCGGCAAGGACAAAAGTATTACGGAGCAGATCAGCCAAGAGCTGGTCAATACTTTTGTGACGGGATTGGAGCGCGAAGACATCGAGATGCTTTCTTACGCTCTTTATCGAACATGCAAGACGATTGAGAAATTCGCAGAGCGATTCAACCTTGCACCTCAACGGCTGACTGAAGTTGATTTTTCCGAACAGACTGAATTGATGCAACGAGCCACATCGACCTTAGTAGAAATGGTCAAGGCACTTCGCCGCAGTCCAACCCTGGAGGAGATCAGGGAAATGAACGAGCGGATGCAAGCGATTGAGACAGTTGCCGACGACGTGGTTCTGAAATTATTGGGAGAAGTGTACGGAGGCAAATACGAACCAATTCAAGCAATGATGGTTCGCGACTTGTACGACTTGCTGGAGAAAGTCATCGATCGCTGTCGAGACGCGGCAAACGCCATATCACACATCGTATTGAAAAACTCGTAACGATTCGCACGTCCTATTTAGACGGTAACCGAACAGGACAAGTTGTCGTCGGATTCCATTTAAGAAATCTTCCTATAAACAAGCCTTAGGGTTTCCAATGCTGTTGATTCTCTTCGTGGTTCTTGTGG
>JANMNK010000033.1:0-1900 GCA_031373875.1 Pirellulaceae bacterium
AAAGGACAAACCAGCGCGAGTCGTTCAAAAAGTAAAGCTGCAGCCCTTTCGACAATATCATCTGTCGGTGCGCGTTCGTACGAAAGATTTCAAGGGCACGCCCGAAGCCAAATTCATCGCAGGGGATCGCGTGCTGAATCACGACTACCTCAAAGTCAACGAGACGCAGGATTGGACGGAACATCACGTAGTTTTCAACTCACTCGACAATACCGACGCTGGCTTATACCTCGGTTGCTGGGATGGTCGGTCCGGACTGCTCGAGTGGGACGAAGCACGACTTGAACAGATTGCCTTTGTCAATTTAACACGCCGCCCCGGAACGCCCATTTCGATTAAGACGCAAGAGGGCCGTGAACTTAAGGAAGATACGGATTTCCAAAGATTGATCGATCCCCTGTTGGGCAGTCAGCCATACAGCGGAGTGTATACGGTCTATCATCAACCGCCTTCGCTTCAGCTTGTCAATGTTCCCGATGGCACACGTTTGCGTGCTTCGTACTATCACGGTGTGACGGTGCACGATGATCAAGCGAACATTTGTCCTTCCGAACCTCGCACGGTCGAGCTGCTCAATGACCAAGCCAAGCGTGTTCATGAACTTTGGCAAGCCAAGGCTTATTGGATGTCGCACGACGAGATTCGGGTTTACAACTGGTGCAAAGCTAGTCAAAGTCGCAATGTCGACTCCGGAGAATTGCTTGCCGACAACGTTCATAAGTGCGTTGATATCCTTGGTCAAGTCAACCCAGGCGGTCGCATTTACGTGTGGAGCGATATGTTCGATCCCAACCACAATGCCAAAGACAAGTACTACCTTGTTCGCGGCAGTTTTGCAAATTCATGGTTGGGGCTCGATCCCCAAGTGATCATTGTCCCATGGTATTTCGATGCGAGACAAGAAACGCTACAGTTTTTTGCAGATCGTGGCCACCGTCAGTTGATCGCGGCATACTACGACGGGCCGCTTGAACAAGTGACGGCTTGGTCAAAATCGGCAGCTACTGTTCCCAAAATAGATGGCATCATGTACACAACCTGGAACCGCGATTACAAACAGCTCGAAGCCTTTATCGAAAGAGCCAAATCGTCAACGACAAAATAACCTGCTCTCTCCTCTCAATGGATTCTGCATGACCAACTTGCCAAATCAATCTGCCGCAATCGACGTTCGCAATTTGAATGTTCAAGTCGGCGGCCGTCAATTGATTCAAAACGCCGATTTTTCAATTCTGCGTGGAAAACTAACGGTCTTGCTTGGTATCAGCGGCAGCGGCAAATCGACGATACTCCGAATCCTTGCAGGGCTTGAAAAACCCAATGGGGAATCCGACCGCATCTGGTGGAAAGGCCAAATCGACTGGCATTCTGATCAGTCGCAAGAACATGTGGGACTCGTCTTTCAACAACCTGCGCTCCTGGATGAGTTGTCCGCCCAAGACAACGTGCAGATCGCCATCGACCATCGTCACCCAAATCCATCCAAGAGCAGTTCGATAGCGGCCACCAGCACGAGAGGCATCGGCACGGCCAAGTGGTGGCTGGATCATCTGCGAGTCCCGGTCAACGTACGGATTTCGCGACTAAGCGGCGGCCAACGCCAGCGGCTGAGTTTGGCTCAGACCCTCGCTAGCCAACCCGCATTGCTCATCTACGACGAACCAACAACGGGCTTGGACGCAGTGACAGCCACCCAAGTCGCGCAATTGATTCGCGACATCCAACAAGAAGAACAAGTAACGTCGATCGTCGTTACACACGACTACGAAAGCTTCATTCCCGTTGCAGATCAAGTGCTCATGCTTGACGCCATCACCGGCACTGTCGGTCCGTTTGTGGCGAGTTCTACGGATAGCGTAAGGCTCGAAATGGATCGACAAATGAAAGCCAAGTCGAGCCA
>JANMNK010000074.1:0-10870 GCA_031373875.1 Pirellulaceae bacterium
TAATTTTACAGCTACAGCAAAGTCATTTGACTGCTCTTGCATATTGTACGGGCAGAATACGGCTTGCGTGTTCGTAACCAAGTGTTTTAGCCGCGTGATATGGCCAATACGGATCTCGGAGTAACTCGCGAGCAAGCATGATCAAGTCGGTGTCGCCTCGTTCGACTGCATCGTTCGCTTGGTGTGGATCGGAGATGAGCCAACCGACTGCAGTCGAGATGCCAGTTTCGCGGCGGATTCGGCCAGCGTGGGGAATCATGAAACCTTCTCCCCATGGAATGTCGGAAATGACAGGCTTGTTGAAACCGTGGCTAACGTCGAGCAGATCCAAGCCAGCAGCTTTGAGGCGTCGCGTAAGTTCGATCGACTCTTCGATCGTGACGCCACTATTTCCCCAATCGGTGACGGACAAGCGAGCGGTCAATGGAAAGCGCTCGGGCCAAACTTGCCGCACAGCAGAAAATGTTTCCATGATAAAACGCGTTCGGTTTTCAAAACTGCCGCCGTATTGATCGGTTCGTAAGTTGGAGAGCGGAGAATAAAACTCGTGAGCCAAATAGCCGTGCGCAAAATGCAGTTCAAGCCATTCAAAGCCTGCTGCCAAGGCGCGCTGGGCGGAATCTACAAAGGCTTTTTGAATGCGTTTGATATCTTCGATCGACATCGCACGAGGAACTTTGGTAAGGTTTCCGCCGAAGGGAACTGCGGACGGTGCGATTGTATCCCACCCGCCCGCTTCGTTGTCGATGTGGTTATCGCCTTCCCAAGGTTTATTCGCGCTGCCTTTGCGGCCGGCGTGCGCCAGTTGAATGCCTGGGCATGCGCCAAATTCTTTGACGAAACGGTTAATGCGCGCGAATGCGTCTACGTGATCATCCAAATAAATGCCGCTATCGGCAGGGCTAATGCGTCCTTCGGGTGTGACGGCGGACGCCTCGACGATGACCAGCCCTGCGCCACCAACCGCACGCGATCCAAGATGAACAAAGTGCCAATCGTTCGGAAAGCCGTTGTCCGATGAATATTGGCACATGGGCGAAACAGAGATTCGGTTGCGTAAGTTGACATCTTTTAAGTGAAATGAATTGAAAAGTGCTGTCATTGATGCTTTGAATTCTTTACTTCTAGATTGCTTGCGATGCGATTAGTGAAATGGCGTCGCGAAGATTTAGGTTACGTACGGATAGGCTTTGGACATTGTCGCCATCTGGCAGTGTTCGTCAATGTAACCGTACTGCAGGCACATCCTCTGAATTGACCGAGCGGCAGGAAGGCCCTCAATAAAAGTCCAAAACGCTGGAATAGGCACCTGTTCCGGTGCTTTGCTCCTGCCTCTTCTCGTACTCAGCATCGCGGTACTCGTACTCGTACTCCTACTCGATCCCTCCGATACAGATTCGGTTCGCTGGATCGATCCAGTCAACGCGGATAGGATTGTGCGGCACGAAGCCTTTGATCGCGCACTCGCTGGTCGGGGCCATCGAGCAATTTGGCGAGCCGAAATTTGGTGAGTCGCTCATGGTCGGAGATTTGCTCTGTTGTTTACGTCTTCTCGAGTACGAGTACGAGTACCGTTTCACTGAGTACGAGTACGAAGAAATTTAGAGTCTGGAAGCAAAAGCGATAGCTTGATCGATCCAATGCCGGAGTTGATCATCTTCGTCGATACCATCTGGTTCGATAATGATCCAGCCTTTCATCGGTTTTCCCGTGATGTCCATTTTGCGGACATGATTTTCCTGCAAGGCGGCAACTTCCTGCTCGACACCAACTCGGGCGATCAGGGAAAGATTCCATACGCAGACAACTATGTTTCCCTGGAGCAGAAAACAGACGCCACCGAACATTCGTTTTTCTTCGACGCTTCGTCTGCCTTTTAAAGCAATACGGATACGTTCAGCAAGTGATTCGGAATAAGGCATTTGATTAGCCTATAACTTAGCAGGAGGTTTTCCTAAACTCGTTCAATATGCCACACTCGAATTTTAACTTAATCTCCTCCCATCAAGTACTGTCGATTACCTCGCTGCGATCGGAATTCAGTAAACGAATTCTTGGATACTGGTCACGCTGAATTTGGCGTAAATCGCAATTCAGAACATGTCTTCTCCGTCAACAGTTTTTTAGCAGTAGGTTTATTGTTGGGTGCGGATAGATGTCCTGTCGTAGGAACGTCCAAAACTCATTACCATAGTGCAAATGCGATTCGCAAATCGTACAAATAATAACGAGTCTCGGTCAATCCACTTTATCTTTTCGAAAGGTCGATGTTATGGCAACTTACATCACAACCGTCAAATACACACAGCAAGGCATTAAGGGAATCGATGAGACGACAAAGCGGGCTGCTGCGATCAAAGCGTCGGGGAAAAAGCTTGGCGTCAAAGTCACCAATATTTTCTGGACGCTTGGTGATCACGATGGCGTCTTGATTTTCGATGCGCCAGACTCGGAAACGGCGACTGCGTTCCTTTTGCATATCGGTTCTTTGGGCAACGTGCACACTTCAACGGTTCGCGCATTCACCGCTACCGAGATGGACAAGATTCTTGAAAAGGTGCATGTCTAAAAGATTGCTGCTTCGTTTCTCAAAATCAGCTTGAGCCACTGCTTAAGCAGAAACGGAAGGGGCCTCATCGATGACGGTTCGCCCATCGAGTCGTTGCGAAACCTAGGTGCAAAGAGCGGCTTTTGGCTTCGATCCGTCGGCATTGAAACAACGGGCGAGCTGAAACGGTTGGGGCCCGCGATCGCTTTTCGAATGGTAAAGCAGCGTTATCCCCGTGTAAGCCATAATCTGCTATGGGCGATGGCGGCCGGCCTCAAGGGACACGACTGGCGTGAGTTGGATGATCAGGCGAAACTTAAATTGCTCAAGGTAGTTGAATCGGAATGAGTGAGCATGTTTATGGACCCGGGCCGACCGAGACCAAGGTTCGCGACGCGCAAGGCAACGTGGTCGAGGTCCCAGTTGGTTGGATATTGGTGCCGCCCGGTGACGCAGCCTTGACACGTCGAATTAAAGCGGCGGGCGATTATTGGGTCGTTCAAGAGAAACGCGGTAGGAAAATATTTTCGCGTGGCGTTTGGGCTCCAGCAAATTCTGTCGAAACGATCCGACAGGAATTGGTTGCAGAACGATCGACTGAAGGATTTGCAAAGAAGCGGCAAGCAGATGTTGCACGTCGACAGAAATCGCAAGAACTGTATGTCACAGAGTTCGAGCAAAGCGTTTTGGATTTTCTTGCGTTCGATCCAAAGTTCACCAATATTGCTTCGCGAATCGCTCATGCAGTCACCCAACATGCGACGCCGGTGGGTAGCGGAACCGTGGCACGAACGAAACGGATTCCTGTCGAACAGCGAGCCGAAGCGGCCGTGATCGCTTGGATGCGCCATCAGACAACGGGCTACGATTCGATGAAAATCGCACGAGTCAAAGGCGAACGGCGCGAGGTGCGGCGCCAATTGGCAAGGCGATCGCATGAGTTGCTCGAAAGCTACCGGCGCGGTGACGCTATTCCTCGCAATTGTCCGCTGATGGCGGCTCTTGCAAAGCTGGCCCGCGATCAAACTGCAACCTGAAAAAAGAAAAGGCTGCCGGTTTTATGCGGCAGCCTTTGCAATAGACGCGGACAATTGATTAAGCCAACGTCGCTAAGCTTACTTTTTCGATCGGCACAAAAATCGAAACTGGCTTCGAAAATTGTGCCGTGATTGAATAGTTTAGTTTTTCAGTTACTGACCGGGAATGCGGAGGCGCTTTTGGATGTCGGTTTCCAAGACGCCGAATACAGCTTCGTGTCGTTGAATCGACATTTGCAACGCAGCCAGCAATCGCTTGGCGGTGAAGAAGTTCATGATGATGCGTTGCTTGACGTGAATCGGGTCCTTAGGAACACCGACTGGTTGTGGATTCAGACCGAAATCGACGATCAGTTCTTCGGGCGAGCCAGTGACTCGGCAAAAGTTTGCGTAGCATGCGATCGCGTCTTTGTCTTCAACTTGAACCTGAACGGTTTGTTGTTGTTGACGAGGTGCTTCTTGTTCGGCTGGCTTTTCCATAACGGCTTCTTCTTTTGACATAGTTAAAAACTCCCAAAACATATGCAGTTGACATCGATTCGTGGGGCCACTTCGTCGTCAACTGCATTAGGACGAAACTGACCAGTAACAACTATTCGAGCTAAAACTCAAAACTAAAAGTCTTCGAAAGGATTCGGTAAAGTCTCCATCCGAGCGTTTTCCATTTAAGATGTATCTTGGCTTGTCCTCGGTAGCCTGAACGAAACGGAATCTTGCCTTCGTCCAGTTTCACTTTGGCTTGGTAGGAAGCACTTATCGGCATGACCTTTCCTGTCTTTGGATCCATCTTGGTATCGAGAGTCCCCCCCGACGCACTTGCTAAACTTTGGGGACTTTCCTTCATTTCCGAATCGGCAATTTCGATCAATCGTCCGTATAAACTGTTCAAGCGAGCCGACTCGAGCATGATCTCCACTTGTGGGCTCTTGTCTGGGTCAATCCGCTTTTGACGAGCTTGTTCGCCCAACTCGACTCTCAAGTCCTGCATATCGCTTTGATCGATGATCACGATCGCTTCCATCGTAGCGGGGTCGCCCACGTAGCACAGCAGATCGCCTTCGGCAAAGAACGCATGTTCGTTCTTTGGATCAAAAGGACTGCCCGACCAAGTGGGAAGCTGATCCGTTGCTTCGGCCATTTTCCCGCCATCTTTGGCAGGTGGCTCGATGATGATTCCAGGCAATTGACTGACAATCAAAAGATTCTTCAGCTTCTCTTCTGCAATATCGAGATGTTCTTTGGCGCTACGTGCTTGAGATTCAGCCGACACGACCGCGGAGGCTTGATTAGGATCGCGATTTGCTTTCTGGCCCTGCATCTGCAGTTTTAGTTCAGACAAACCATACTCGCCCTGGTAGGATTCGCGTTGCATCATAAGATCGATGTTTTCAAGCTGCGCGATGACTTCGCCGGGCTGAACAAGTTCGCCGGGCTTCTTATTAAAACTGACCAAGCGGCCTGGCACCATGGACCGCACAGCGAACGCATCCGCTGGTTGAATTTCAGCCACACAGTCGATGTGATAGGGGAAAGGAACAAAAGCAACTAAACCAATTGCACCTAAGACGACGCCAGTTGTTGCCAAGACTCGATTTCGTTTCATTTTGGAGGCTCGACCAGGAGTTTTGAAGAATTTATAAGTTGACCATATTGGCTGCGCGATCAAACCAACGATCCCCGAGATCGCAAACGCCCGCCCCAGTGCTTGCAGTCCATAAGGTTTGAGCACTTGATTGAGGAAGAAGATAATCGAAACAACGACGACCCAACGATAGATGACGGCAGCGACTGTGTACGATCCAAACCAAAACTGATAGCGATGTGGAAGGAATGGGTTGTCTTGCAACTCGAGACCCAAGCATGTCTTTTGAAACCATCGCTTGAGAACTTCGGTGGCCTTTTGGCGAAGGTTCGGGATCTCGATCATATCCATCAAGATGTAATAACCATCGAATCGCAGCAACGGGTTGCCGTTGAAGACAACCGTGCTGACGGAGCAAATGAACATCACGCTCAAGCACAAGTAATTGAACAAACCCTCTTCGCTAAACCACCAAAGGAATGTTGCGAACGAGGCGAGGATTAGTTCGACGTACATCCCTGCGGCACCGATAAAGACACGCTGCCACTTATTCGGCAGCATCCATGAGTCGGAAACGTTGCAATAGAGGCATGGCGTGAAGATGAGCAGCATGAATCCCATCTCATGACACTCGCCGCCGAACTTTTTACAACTCAACCCGTGCCCAAATTCATGGAGTACTTTAACGGCCCCCATTGTTAGCCCAAGCCAAATCCAGCGATGCGCCGCAAAGAAGCTTTGAAAAGTCGGTAGCTTTGTTTGGAATTGATCCCACTCCACAAAGACGAGCGTCAACGCTGAAAGACCAAACGTGAGGACGGCGAAGATACACCAAGTAGTGAAAAGCCATCCAAACCAAGGCAACAAGAAATTGAGAATTTGCTCTGGATCGATTCCTCGAAAACGCAAAGCAAACACATTGGCTAGTTTACCAAGTCGTTCGCGCTTCTTCTTGTTATCCCCACGACGTCTTAGCTGTCGACCTTGACCAGTAGTTTCGGAGATTACCAAGCCGCTGCGATGCAACATGCCGATAAACTGCTGAAGGTCTTGGACCGTAATACGTTGAGGGGCAAATTGCGATTGGAATCGATCGCGGATTTCCTGCATGCTGGTTTGACCGTCCAGCATGTTGAGGATGGCGTACTCTTCTTCGTGGAATCGAAAGTAGTTGAGGCCGACGGGTTCTTTTACGACCCAGTAGCCGCGACCGTGGTACAGATGGCGACTCGCTTCCAAGTCGGGGCGTTTGCGCAGCTTGAGCGGACGCATTGCGCTATTGACCAAGCTGTCAGCCATTGTTGCCATCGTTTACTATCTCGCTCCTTTCTTGCTGTTCTCGAAAATTGGACTGCTAGTTGGTCGGTTGCTTGTTATTGTGCGTTTGCAAGTTCCATTTGGGCAACCATGCCTTCGCGATACAGCCACTGGCCGTCTTGCTGCTTGTTTTCAATTTCGGCCCAGATGCGATAGGAATTGCCTAGATCAACCACCGGTCCAACGAAGCCGATCGTGCACTCGCTCGAGTCCCAAATCCCGGCTGCAAGTTCGACAAACAGAGTCGCTTTGGCACCTTTCAAGCGGTGAGCTGGAATGCGAAGGTCAGCCGCTTTGAGAGAACCGATGACGCGAATGCGATCTTCGGCGACAAGTCTCAGGATTGGCTCCCCGGCTCGCACCCATTCGAATTCGTCCTTTTCTTTCTTGACGACAACGCCATCGAACGGAGCGATAATGCTGCGAAGTTGAATCTGAACATTGGCAGCATCACGTTTGGCTTTGGCAATTTCGGCTTGAGATACGTCTTTATTGTGCTTCAGCTCTGCAACCTTGATTGCCAACCGCGATCGCTCGCTTTCCAGCCAGCTTTTCTGTGCTTCCGATTCCGATGCAGCATTCTTATCGAGAAGCGTCTTCATGGAGTCATAAGCGATCTTTGCAACGTTAAACGCTGCTTTGCTATAGTCGATTTCCGAAGTGTCTTTGGATTGTTCCTCCGCAGATCGTAACTCAGCCTCGGCAACTTGGAGTTCCGAGTTTGCTAATCGAATATCCATTTGGATGAGAGATTCATCTTTGCGAACCATCACGCCTTCGTCGGCACCAAGTTTGGTGATGAGACCGTCTGCTTGAGCAGCAATGTCAACGTCGCTCACATATTTTAAAGTACACTTTACTACCAACGTGTCTTTGGTTTGAGGTTGGACCGAAGAACGACCAGGAGGATTCGAGGTCCGGGGAGGTTGGACCTGTGCCTCGCTGTTCGCCGACATCGCAACGATCATTGCTAAGGCGAGACAAGTTGGTGCCCAAGCAATGCGATGGCAAAAAGGATAGAACTGCACAATCGAACTCCTCATATAAATCTTCTACTTGATTTCAATTCTAGAACAACACGTTGGCTCGGACCCACTCGACAACTTCGTGGAACCAAACGAACGCAGCATTGCGTTTACCGCATTTCACATCTGCGATCACTTTGATACCGGGGATGCGGGAAAGTTCAGCGATATCTTCCGGATTCGGATGAACACGCAATTTTACGGCAGCACCTTCGTCGGCGTCGACTTCGGAACGTTGCGCGATGTCGGCCAGCGTAAGTTTGCCTTTTAGTCTCTTGCTCGGATCCGGAACTTGAATGAATTCGACATCCAGTACGCCTTCTTTGGAATTGGCCATCGCTTCGTCGAGGAACTTCATGCGTTTTTCTGGCATCAAGACCTCAATGACCCAATCCGCTTCTTTGCCTTCTTCGTTCACGTCTGTTGCCGCGACTGTCATCAATACTTGTCCCGCAGCAACAGGTCGCGCTCGCAGCGTCTTCTCTACATCCCAAGTTACGACCGTTCCAGTGAGCGGGCTCACGACGGTTAAGTTTTCGCGTTTGTTCTCAAGAATGCTGAGTTCAGTAGCAAAATTCTGCATCTGCAATTCAGCTTCTGCTCGTTGCGACTGTAATTGAATGGTATCCGAAGGCGACAGTTTGCCTTTGGAAAGCGTCCAGTCGGCGATTTCGAATTGGGATCGAGCGGCCTCGTACTTGCCTCGCATGCCTGCAATCTGAACTTCCAAGTCGCGATTAATCAAGCCGATAACGGGCTGTCCCTTTTGAACTTTGTCGCCGTGCTTGACCATCACGTTCTGAACTTCGCCATCGGTCAACGCAAAAACTTGACGCTGTTCCAAAGGCTGCAGTTTGCCGTTACCTTCCAAATCAAAATCGATGGGAACAATGAACATCCCCAACAGAACGACTGCGACCAAGCCAAGCACTGTAGCAGTTTTTGGTAAAGCGGTACCGCGGAACAGCCAGCTTGTTCGGCCAAGAAAACGCCACACGGGCATTAAAAATAGATTGTTGAACGTCAATGTATTTGCCAAAGCGCGGCAAGCGTGTTCGTATACCAAGTCCACGCGGCCTTCGAGCTCGACCCGCGATAACTGCGTTTCAATCTGCTCGACGATCAACGCACCGATAATTGCGCGATTTTTTATCGTCTCATTTGTCTGTGTTTGCTTGGCGAGCACGTCACCTTCGACCGTGCGTTCCGGCTGACGAATCGGTAGAACAGTAATGGTTCGGCCGTGGGAAAGATCTACGTAATCTTCGATAGCTTCTTCGATCTGCGGTGGCAAATCTTCGAGCGAGCCATCGTACCAAAGCGGTTCTCCGCTACGAACAACGCGCGTTGCCAGTTCATTCAGCGAGGTCACGATATTGGAACGGCTCTCGATCGTATCTTGTCCACTGATCGCGATCACTTTCACGCGAGTTCCATGCAGCGTTGCGACACTCACTCGGTCGCATTCGATCAACCGTCGGCCTTCGTTTGCAATAGTAAACGCGGTATCACGTAAATCGAGATTATCGTGAACCAAACGCGCGAAATGATCGGACTGTTGCCATAGTTGCTGCCGATCGGTGACTTGTTGAAGGCTTTGCCCCTTGAGCCATTCACCGATTAGTTTGGCGATGTGTTCAAGGAATCGCAGGTAACCCCGTTGTGTATCGGGCGGAGCATCGGCGCGTTGGAATACTTCAAAGATCCCTTGAAGGGCTTTGCCGGCAACAACGGGACAGACTACCAATAGACTGCGCGTTGGATTGGCGATGGACTGATCGTCGCCGAATGTCGACTGCGGAGGAACGAGTTCGGGTTGACCACGCGAAGCGATACGGGCCAGGAGTTTGCCGTGGCGCGAAGCGTCTTCGTTCTGCGAGTCCATCAATTCAGGGCTCATCTGAATTTGATACGAAGGCTTGAGGACGCCCTCGCCATCGACCAACCATATTGCCCCCCCGCTCGCCGCGAGAGCTTGCACGACGCGCTGCAATACGCCCGGATAATACTCCGAAGCGGCCATGTCGGTTTTCGACATTTCCGATATTTCGTTTACAAGCTGTCGAATCTGACGCTTGGTATGTTCAACGCTCTCTTCAGAAGGACCATTCGACATAGTCGCAATCGCTATCCAAGTTACGGGTGATTACTTCAGACAAAACGCCGAGCTAAAAAATAATTTCAACACGGACCAGTATTCAAAACAATCTTTATTCAATTCGATTCGTTAAGCACTAAATATTGTTCGCCGCGAATGGCTGACCTGTCGTTGACCATCACCTAAGTCAAACACTGGTGAGGAGCAAGACAGAGTTTCGGACTGCACACGCGATCTACAATAGCCAGCTTTTCAAAAGTCTTCTGTTTCTGTTCAAAGGACACCGCGACTCATGCCGCTTAAAACACATGTCTGTGACTGTGCCATTGATGCCGATTGTTCATTGAAAAACCATTCATTGCCGATTGTGCTTCATCAAACGATGCTGCCGATTGATCAGCTTCGAATTTTTCTTCTGCAAGCATGTTAATACAAAAGGTATAGACATTGCAAGCGACATTTTTTAAAATAGGGACTGGGCCGGAAGACGTGGATCGGCATAGAAGAGCCAGTAAAATGGGCAATATCCGGGGCGAGGGAAGCAGGAATCGTGGCGAAAATGCCTAGCGAATTGTATTCAAACATTGATTCCTCCTTGTTCTCTCGAGTAGCGGATGATGCTACCGGTTACTTCATGCAACTACAGCTTCCAAAAAGATTGTTGCACCGTAATTGTCGTTTGGCAGACAATTAGGTGCAATTCGGTGGGGATTTTGTGTCGCGAAAGTCTTTTGCGTTGGATCAGTCAAAATAGCGAATGTTTAACGGTGCAGATCGCGGGGAACTAAATGGAACGGAGCGCGTCCAAATCGCCGCAATCGATTCAAACGGAGTTTATTCCACAGACCATTCGTTCGTTGCATTTCCATCGTGTACTGACTGTCGATTTTCTTGATGCGCTGACAAGTTTACTCGTTCGTGAAAGACCCGCAGCATATGAACTTTGACAGTTTTTATTCGGGAGTAAAAAACATGTTGCCCGGCGACGATGTTTTGTCGCCGCGGGTAGCACGTCGCTTTGTCAAGTTGTCCGAAGAAGACGGTCCACTGCAGCCTTTCCTTGAGCGACTGTTGCCGGCGCTGGTCGAAGTTTTTCGGGCCAAGGCTGGACAAATTTGGTTGCGGGCTCAGGGAGGTGGGGGAGCTTGTTTCGCAATTCGCTATCGGATGGACACGATCGAGAACCGCGATCGTCCGGATGGGAAGCATGATCGAATCGTGCAATTAGCTTGGCAACAACGCCAGCCCATGATGGTCGAGCCA
>JANMNK010000168.1:0-3570 GCA_031373875.1 Pirellulaceae bacterium
TGATGTTCACGGCAGATGTGACCGGAAGTGGGCGAGAACTCTATTGGTACGAACCAACGGTGTTCAATGACACCTTGATGATCAAGGATATATTCCCCGGAGCAGAGGGATCTAATCCATTGGAATTGACGGTCATGAACGACCAACTTTACTTTTCCGCCCATAACCCGAATTCAGGTCGTGAGCTTTGGAAATCAAATGGATTTACCGTCGGGACCCAAATGGTAAAGGATATAATCATCGGTCCCGGCGCGTCCTCACCGCACAGTCTCTTGGCTGTTGGTGATCGACTGTATTTTGCAGCCACGGATCCTGTGAAGGGGACTGAGCCTTTCAAGAGTGACGGGACGAGCGCTTCGACGTTCATGGTCCGCGATATCGCATTGGGCGGATTATTCTCAAACCCAGAATTTATGGCTGCGGTAAATGGGCGAGCAGTTTTTGTCGCAGATCAAGCTGTCTCAGGAAGAGAGATCTATACGAGTTCCGGGACTGCCACGTCAACTAATCTCATCGATCTTTTTCCTGGAACTCAACACTCATTTCCATTCGGCATGACGCGACTGGGCAACGACGTCTATTTCTTCGCCAATGACCAGCAAAGTGCGGGTGTAAAATTGTTCCAGGCCGTTGGGGGCACGAACGGCACCGTCACGGAAATCGCCGCAAGTGACGCCGATTTCGCTTTGAATACGGCAAGCATGAAAGTTGTTGGAAATAAACTTTATGTTTTGAAAAGACGTATTACCGGCAATCCTGGTTTTCAACTGATCAAGTACGATCCTGCGACTGGTGTCTCAACTTCGGTCAAGCACATCGCTGGAACGTTTGATTTCAGCTTTCCTGAGATGCATCTTACAGGCAACGTTCTGTACATGATCCTGAGAGGCAACGATAACACGGTCCAGCTTTGGAAAAGTGATGGTACAACTGCTGGAACGTCACGATTAAGGTCGGATACGACGTTCACCAGCATAACATCGGTAACCGATTGCAATGGGCGATTCTATTTTCGTGGATTGGTGGGCACAGTTCACCAGTTGTGGCGTAGCCTGGGAACGAATGGGACTACCACACCCATTCCAAATCTGGCGTCCACCTTGGATTTAATTGTCAAAGGAGACCATGTCTATTTTTCTGCATTCGACGGAACGTCCATTAATTTTTATCGTATCAATGGGCCGAACGCCCCTGTAATTATTCGATCCCATTTCATGGTCGAGCAAGGTATCCTCTTGAATGACACCATGTATTTCTCAGCAACCGACATGCTCGATTCAAACGGTAGCAGCCAACTTTGGACAAGCACAGGAACGCCTGCGAGCACGACGTTGTTAAAAGTAATTGACAGCACCGTATCCAGTAGGCCAGAAGATTTTCGAATTGCTGGTGGTAAGGTCTACTTTACGGCACATACTGCGGCGTTAGGTCGCGAACTTTACGTGACGGATGGTACGACAAATGGAACCAAGTTGCTCAAGAACATTGGCCCCAACTCGGCCGATGCCACGATCCATATCCTTGCTACCTTTAACAACGAGCTTTATTTCAAAGCCTTCGACGGAGTCAAGCACTCTATTTGGAAATCCAATGGAACAACGGCTGGAACCGTCAAGGTAGCAGCGATCAACAATCGCTTTTTAAATATCAACGACTGGTATTCGAACGTCCTGGTGGTTGGCTCGCGAATGTACATCTCCGCTAGAGACGAACTATTTGGCCATGAATTGTTCACGTACCAAGTCTAAGTGAAATTGGTCTCGCGAAATCAAAGATGCCATCGACCGCATTCAACCATCATTGGAAGGAACGCCATCGCTCCACTTACAATTAGTCAGCCAGTTAACGCCCAGCCTAAGTCACGGTTGCGAGTGTGACGGGTATATTTGACAAACTGCATTCAACGCGTGCAAAGCCATTTCCCCGCGCGTTAGCACTTACTAGCTTTCACATCAGGGCGACAGCATTGCTATGTCGACGCGTAAATCGGAAGAAGCGAGGAATCGGCTCACCGCTCACGTCGCCAACAATCAATCAAACGCATCGATGCAAGAATCGAACATGTCGTCGATAGAGCGCGCCCACATTCCAAAGCCCCACGAGAAAACAAGCGAAGTCGGCATAGTTCTACGTCTACATTCATCAAGTCATGGCCAATCAACGTTGGCACTATTAACAACGCGACCGGCGGATCCGCGTCCAACGGTTGGTTACGACTTTGTGCGTGATTTCTGAACGGCCTGGTGGATAAGCATAAGCAACTTGCGGATGTGTTGAATCGATTTCGCAGGAGTGAGAGTAAGATGCATACGCAACATCCAGAAAGGCATGCGAGATCGAAACGTATCTTGCGGAATCCACTCATCGGCATCGCGATGGAAATACGCATTCAGGCGTTTGCGGAAGGGCGTCGGCGGCGGTCGCTCTGAGATCCCCAAAGGGGATTGCGTTTCTGGATTGCCGTTCGTCTCCAGTAGGGAGCTTCCATCCATTTCGCTCCAGTGTAGCGGCTCTCGACCGGCAAGAAGATCATTGCGTTCGCTATCGGATAGTTGTTCAGAATCCGTTGCACACGACGGCGATCGCTCACCGTTGATGTCGCAGCCGCACTTCCAACACAAGTCGAACTGGTCGAAGTGCTCTTCACCGCATTGGCAGCATTTCCAGCTCATAGGATAACCGGTCAATCGGTTCCTTTCAGAGACATAACGTAGCCCAATCTCTGCGTCGAGCGAGTTGAATTATTGCCCTTCGGTATTCTTTTTGATCCACGACTTATTGAGTGGAGTTTAACTGAGCCGACGAAACGGGACGATCGATTCAAGTGGCCTGCGAATTCCGATTATGCTGCGACGGCTCAACTGAGCGTAAGTGTATCAATCCGAATGCGCGATGGCAAGTTTTTCTCGAACCCGAGTCTATGAGCCGTCGTGGGTCTTGGCTCTGGAAAAGCATGTGCGGGCTTGGTACGTGACAAGGAATGATCGAGCGAATTCAAGTTCGGGCAAATCAAGCATTCGCTTGGCGAGTTGCTTCACACGGTCTTCAGAGAACTTTCGGTGAAAACGAAATTCAATAAATCTGGGTTTGACCACCGCGGCAAGGGCATTTCCGACCGAGTCATCCGCGTGTTTGATCCCCGGTTGGGTTGCGTCGCGATGTTCCGTGGTGTGAGGAAAGAGCACGACGCCCGCGTCGTTCGCAATCAACTTAAATGAGTAACACTCCTGTTCAAGCATTGAAGCTACGGAGTCAAAGCCGTAAACAACCATCGATATTTCTCCTACTGAGGTGTATTTGCGTGTTTTGCTCCATTATTCAAAATCCTACGACCACCGTCGAGAATAATCCAAGCCAACTCGAAACTTGCAATTTCCCAAAAGATTGACAGCCAATCGCGACTCGAAAAACAACTCGATTTGGATTACACGCCGCGAAATGCAAGGCCTCAGTCGCCATCGACCTAGCGAACTTGGGCGCTACAGTCGGCGAAAGTGGCTGGCCAGAAATGCAAAAAACTCAGGAAAAAGCAGGGTTTTTGAGCGCAGAGGACAGGACTCGAACATCCAG
>JANMNK010000170.1:0-2643 GCA_031373875.1 Pirellulaceae bacterium
CTTTGATTGTCGGACCATTTGGCAGTCTCATCATTACCCACACATTGATTCAATCTAGAAATCTATTTCCCATAAAGTCAAACGAAAACGATGCGATTTCCTCCCCCTCGCCCCGTTTCGGGGAGAGGGGGCCGGGGGGTGAGGGGTGGAATTGTCCGTTGCAAGTCTCCGGTTCAGTAATTTGTTCAGACCTTGGAACGCAAGACATGGTATTGCGATCGAAACCAAAATCCCAATCAAAACGCAGTACAAAACCCCTCACCCCCAACCCCTAGTATGTAGTAACGGTATCGGATTCTGAGCGATTCGCTCAGAATCACAATTGGAAACTTCATCTTCCGACGTTTTGTAGATCGATTACCCCTTGGTCCTTGAGGCCGTGGGAGAGCCTGATCGCAAGGCGTTTTTACTAAACCCGAACCGTCGCAAGAGCTGCCCTGCGTAAGCTCGAATTCACTAGGATGGGATATTTTGAAAAAGACTGAAGCCAAAGACTACGTCTACATTGGCGTGGATGTTTCCAAAGAGAAGCTGGACGCTTATCGCCCCAGCACAAAAAAGAATGAAACATTTTCGAATCAGGAGGCCGATATCGAAATATTTTGCAAGTCGCTAAAGAGATCTAAAGCGCCCGTTATGGTCGTTGTTGAAGGGACTGGAGGATATGAGAGTTTGCTCGTTCGAATGCTCACCAAGCACAAGGTTGCTGTAGCTGTCGTCAACGCTAGGCAGGTCAGAGACTTTGCCAACGGGATCGGCATGAATGCGAAGACGGATCCTATCGATGCTTATGTCATTCATCGCTTTGCAGAGGTGGTTAAGCCATCACCAAAGGCTATGGCATCCGAACAAGAACAGAAGCACTCTGCTCTTGTCACACGTCGCGCTCAAGTGATTGATCTGATAACCCAAGAGTCCAGTCGACTGAAGCAGTGTTGGGACGAGCGATCGAAGGAGAGCATCAGGAAAACGCTCGAATTCCTTCGAAATGAAGCTAAAGCAATCGATAAGGAGCTTCAGGCAATGCTTGCCTTGGACGAAGCCAACAAGCGAAAGCTTGAGATCTTGGATTCGGTCAAGGGAATAGGCGCCGTAACGCAATCGATGATTATTTCCAAGCTTCCCGAGCTCGGAAAACTCAATCGAGGTCAGATCGCCAAGCTTGCAGGAGTAGCCCCAATCAACCGCGATTCAGGCACTAAAGAAGGTAAACGATTCATTAGTGGAGGGCGCAGCTACGTGCGCCGCATCCTATACATGGCAACGCTCTCAGCGATTCGCTATAACGCTACGATTCGAGCTTTCTACCATCAGCTTAAGTCGCGTGGCAAGCTATCGAAAGTTGCAATCGTCGCATGCATGAGAAAGCTGCTAACGATTTTGAACTTGATGGTCAAAACCGATCAAGTTTGGCAAACAAAATGAGCGTTCTGAGCTAGGCTCAAAACGCTCTCGATGACTTACTATCGACACGGCGATCCCTTACTAGGTTGTGTCCCCACAGAGCCTGGTTCCGTTTGACCGTGCTTATGAATTAGATCATGGGACACACAAAAAGAGAATGACTTTCGGAGCCATGCCTAAAAAATCCCGGGGTTTGGGGCTGGCCCCAAGTCCACACGGCCCGAAGACCTCGGGCACAGAAAGGAATTCAAAAATTACATTTTTTTGAATCGGCACTTGCCTTTAACTAACACCGTCGCTCTCCCCTGGAAGGGGCGAGGGGAGTAAAGCGAAGTGAGTAAAGTGAAAAAAGGTCTGTCGTTCTACTCTGGGTCGAGGATGATCTCGCCCACATCAATCGTCTGGCCTGCATCCACGGTAAAGTCCTTGTATGTGTCTTTCCCCTTGGTTTTTCCGTGGATTCGATAAGTTGCTCCTGGAATGAGGGCGGGCAATTCCATGCGTCCGTCGGCATCCGTTTTAGGTCCATTTCCGTAGTTCAATCGATCGTGATTGGCGACGAAGTCTTCGTCGGCAGCCAGCGCACCTGCATCCGTTTCTTCGGATAATCGTCTCGCCCCCGGTGTGACCACAATGTGCAGCATTGAGTGCGCACCTTCGCGAGGCTCACCTTTGGATGTCACGAAACGCATTTTCGCGGATCCGCACTTCTCTAAGACAACGATGGGCTCTGGTTCGTCGCTTCGGAGCAAGACCGTTGCCCCAAGTTTTCGCTGAGGGTCCAAAAAGCTGCATTTGTACTCAATGCCAGGCGCGAGGTTGGAAAGTTCGAACTGTCCCCCCTCCACTTGTTCTTGTAGCCCTCGCCAGGTAGAGCTCAGGGAGAGAATTTTGAGTCGCGTGACTATCAATGCACGCTCAACGGGCACTTGATCTTCGTCCACAAGTTTACCGATTACCTTCTTGCCACGCTCGATTTCGATGGTGATCTCTTGTGGATCGGCGTTAATCGCAGGGTTCAGCGGAACGAATGCGTTCGCGTAATGTCGATCACCAGCTGGTTTGCCCCCTTGTAACTCTCGCCAACTCATTTCTTTCAAAACATAAGTGTCGCGAGGACCATGTACGATCAACGTCCCTTTACCCGGCAAAACCGATATCTCGAATGTTCCATCCGCGGCCGTTCGTTCCATACATTGCCAACCGGTAATGATGTCGTCCGAGTTGTTGGCGTCGTAC
>JANMNK010000548.1:0-4492 GCA_031373875.1 Pirellulaceae bacterium
TCAACATGCTGGCACTCCTTTGCTAAATTGAAACAAGTGTGCTAATCATGCAAAAAATCGAGGTTTACGCCAATAACAGTTTTCGGATAGCCTCTAAGTTGGCTATGCATCAAGAATTTAATGCGCAGTAAGTTCGATGGCTCGGCTGATCATCTCAAGTGCTTGTCGTCGGTATTTATCGGGATTCTCACCGGCCGCCTCTGTCGCGCATTCTTGAAGCGCGGTCCATGAACTTTCTCCCATATATTCGCTTTTGCGGAGAAGCATTCCAAACTGTGCCATGGCAGTTGCCCAGCGAAAATCCTGATCGCATGCGTCAATCGTGAGAGGCTCATCCACCAACGGGAACTCCAGAAGACTGCTTGTGTCGCCTGCGGGCTCCTTGTAACGGATTTTGGCAATCAACAGTTCGTTCGATTGTTGCCCATTGGTCTGATAAGTAGCTTTGCTGTAGCGGAGAGGTTCGGTCGCGTTATCTTTTACGTCCGAGTCGACGCGGATTATCTCGTACAAGGCAGTTACGGAATGGCCCGCACCGATGTCTCCCGCATCTTTTCGATCATTGGTGAAGTCTGCGGTGGACAACAACCGGTTTTCGTATCCAACTAGTCGATACTGCGCGACTTTGGCCGGATTGAACTCAACTTGGACTTTGACGTCTTTTGCCACCGTAACAAGCGACCCGCCAAGCTGCTCAACCATCATCCGTCGCGCTTCGATATCGGAATCGACAAAGCCATAAAATCCGTTGCCGTCATTGGAAATCTTTTCCATCAACTCATCATTCGTATTGCCCATGCCGAACCCAAGCACGGTTAAGAAAATGTTGTCTTTGGCTTTCGCTGCAATCATGCCAACCAGGGATGTCGTGTCGGTTACTCCGACATTGAAATCGCCATCTGTGCAGAGGATGATTCGATTGGTTCCTCCCTCGATAAAATTCTCGCGAGCTATGCGATACGCTAACTCAATTCCTTCGCCCCCGTTGGTCGAACCGCCTGCGGACAACGAACTCACCGCCTTATTGATCGTTCGCTTTTCACTGCCAGGTGTACTTTCTAGGACGAGTCCTGCTGCTCCCGCGTAGACGACGATAGCAACGCGATCATTCTCACGAAGTTGCTCGACCAGTAATCCGATGGCTTCTTGGACCAATGGGAGCTTATTTTCTTCTGCCATCGAACCGGACACATCCAGCAAAAACACTAAATTCGAATCCGGCCGACTTGTTAAGTCAATTTTGCGAGCTTGAAGGGCAACCCGAACCAGTTGGTGGTCGGGCTCCCAAGGGCAGTTCGCCACGGCCAAACTTGCAGCAAAGGGGTCGTCATTTTTGGGCCCTTGATAATCGTACTCAAAGTAGTTCACCATCTCTTCGATTCGAACTGCGTCGGTCGGCGGCAGCGATTTGTATTCGAGCAAATTCTGACGGATTTTAGAAAAGGAGGCCGTGTCCACATCGATCGAGAAAGTCGAAAGCGGTTTTTGCTCCACGTTTTGAAATCCATTGTCTTCGATTCTGGCAAACCGATCCCCCGACGTCTCTGCCATTCCAAAATAGCCGCCGATGCCGCTACCTCCGCCGCCACCAATTCCTGGAGATGCTCCCATGCCGCCCATGCCGCCTCCCATCCCGCCGAACCTACCGCCCATGCCGCCGCCCAAACCTCCAGCGGGTTGATTGCTGTTAGCGGGTTGATTGCCGTAAGCGGGTTGATTGCCGTTAGCGGGTTGATTGCTGTTAGCGGGTTGGTTGCTGTTAGCGGGTTGGTTGCTAGGATTTTGCGAAGGCTGTTCTATGGTGCCGTGATCGCGTTTCCCCGACTCTCCGCCGACGAAATTTAATCGGTTGCATTTTCTGAGGCGATGAAGAAGCTTGCTGATATCTTGCAGTGTTTCTTCTGGCGCGCTTACCACCATGCTCGCCCCGATAATCTGAATGGTATCGCTACCCTCGTCCCATCGCCCCTCAATGCAATTCTGAATTACCAACATGAGTTCGGTAGCGAAATAATTGTTTGGGAGCATGTAGGAGAGATCAAAGACCTGAACTGTATTTCTTGATGCCCGAGCGCGTGTTGTAATTTCGACCCAGTAGTCCTGATCCAGCGTGTAGGTCAGCGCGAGTGGTTCAAGCAACGCTGCAAGAGCAACACGAACGGGAACTTCCGCATCAACGGAGAACTCGATCATTTGGTTAAGGTCAATTCCGTCTTCAACGATACCGGCCGAGTCCAATCGAAACTCTGCGCCAGACAATTCTTCCAACTGCTCCAAAATACTGGTCAACGTATCCCAGAAATGAAACTTCCCCTTCGTTTCCAGAGCCTTGGTAACCTTGTCGCGAGCTGCCCAGTCCATCTCGTGCGATTCTTGCACGTGGTCGTCACGGTTATTTGCTGCATCGGGGCGAGCTTGACTTTGTGTGGCTTTCAAATTCGGATCAACGTTTTTGCCAGACTCGACAACGTCTGTCCGTGCCGGATCTTTTTTGCCATGCGACTTGGCTAATTGTCTTAGGAGATTCTCGATTCCTTCTTGAGCATCATCAGGCGCACTGACGACCAAGACTGTGCTGATTAGATCGATCGTGTCGGCGCCCTCGTCCCAACGACCATCAACAGTATTTTGGATTAAATTGATTAGTCGACTCGTTTCCTCTTCTGTCGGGCAAATAGTCGATACGTCGTAGGCTCGCACTAGGTTGCTTGCCGTGTCGGACGTTGTAGTAATTGTTAACCAATATTTTCTCTTTGTCGAATAGGCCAACCCCAGTGGATGCAGGATGGCTTTTAAAGCTTCTCGAAGCGGCACTTCTGGCTCAAGTTCCAGCCGAATGGGTTCATCGATCGAGATTCCTTCTTCGCTTAACTTAACCGCATCGATCTGTATGACGGCACCTGCCTGTTTTTGCAATTCTTCCATGACTTGCGTCAGTGTCGAATTCTCGAATCGCACAGTGACTTTCTTATCCAAAACGGCACTCAGTTTTTCCAGTGCGAGGTCATCCTCCGAATTATCTCCGAGCAATGTCGGTGGCTCGCTGTTTGGCGTATAGAAAGGCATTGGTAACGGCGGTGGGACCGCTACGTTTTGAAATGCTACAGTTTGCCGACTCATGCAGCAAAAAAATACAGTCGCAAGTACAAAGTCGAGACCTGCGATAGTACGTATAAACCAAGCTACTTGGGTTTTCATGAAAAGCTCCCGTTCATTAGCTAGTTGATGGCGAGACAATTGTTTGATGGCTGGTTAGCAATAAGCAACAACCATGCCCAAAGGAATTTAAGTGACGAAGACTGCAAAGGAAGCCAATGCAATTAGATTGATTCTACTGTGAAGAGTGCATTTAAATCCATTGTTTGGTAAAAACGCCATCACTCAAGTCGCCTACCGAGGGGTGATCAACGCTGCGAATGCGTATCTTGAAATTGGTGCTACGCGTAATTGCTTGTGCAACTCGCCAAGTGAAATTTCCTGTGCTTGGGGCATGCACGAAGATATTGCGAACGAAAACGCCATGCTGATAAAGTTGAATTTGGACAGAGCCTGAAAAATTGTCGGCCCAACTGATTACACGATCCGAACCGCGCGTCCACGTCTCGCCACCATTTGGCGACGTCAATGCTAAAGTCGCCAATTCGTAGCGGCCCGTGCGGGCGATAGGGTGCTAAACCGTTGCCCGAACTGAAGCTATACTCACCCCAAGCCGTAGCTTCGTGATCGAATAGCATGGACGAAAACCACGCGTAGTTGAACTTAGAATGCGAATACACATTGGCAACAGCGTTCGTCGTCGTGGACATGACGCCAAAGCCAGTATTGCGAGGGAAATTGTCGAGTAGTATTGCTTCGTTCAGCCAATCATTTGAGTTTTGATAGGCTCCCTCTTGAATCTGAAAACTCTCGGCCAAGTAAAAGTCCGACGGCGCGATCGCATGGGGCAGGCCATTTGGATCGTAGACGGGCACTGGCGGTAATCCAAAAACGCTCCTGGGTCCCACGCATTGACATTCACCGGTAAGAATCGAGCATGGGCCAATCAGTTAAATTTTGGGGCGATACTCCAGCGTCGACGTACCCAAAGAATTTTGTCGATGCAGTGGTCGCACTCTGAACAATCGCCTGCGTGTTATTGTGATCGACTCCGGGATTCTGCAAACCGTCGCCGAGTACGACGTAGTTGTATTTGGCGAAGTGAGTTGCGACTACGGCATTTGACGTACTGCCGTTGATAACGCTAGGCTATGCGTAGTAAATCAGAAGTTTCCGTGGACGAATATCTGCTCTAGGCTGTGCAGGAGCAATGTTGCTACGCATTAGCAGCATTGAGAGTCTGCTAAACGCGAGGACAATCTTTTTTTGACTTCACGATTTGTACCCCAAATTAGAACCGCGACGCAATTGTTCCAGAAAAAGCTGGCCGACATGATGACCGACATCGCATTGGGCCTTCAGGCGTCGCTGCGCGTCGGCCGTTTAATGGACGAAG
>JANMNK010000179.1:0-1522 GCA_031373875.1 Pirellulaceae bacterium
GGTCGCGATTACTCACGACGTAAGACGGAACGGGCCCTCGTGCGTCCGACACAATTTCTAACGATGCTTTGCGATTCCCCAAGCTTGGTAACGAGGCTCGTACCGAATTGATTTCGCCCTCGGCTGAAGACATTTCCTGGCCGAAAAACAACGAGAGAAAGTCTTGCACGCTCAATCGCTGCTTGGGCAACGGGATCGAGGTCATTTCGCCGATTAAGTCATGCTTGCTGTCAAAACGCACGTTGAATTCGGCAACTTTGCCGCGATTGGAATTCAACTTGTTCATGTGTTTTTCGATCGCAAGGCTGTTCGCCACGATCCAACCTTCACGGATACCGAGTTCTCGTGCCGTCTCCCATTTCTTGGCATCGATGTTCAAAAATGCAGTCTCAAGGTAATCCTCCTCTCCTTTGCTCTTCACTTCGATCTTTAGCCATTTGGTCGCGGGGAAGTTGGGTTTTGTAACTATCGCAGTCACTTCAAGGTAGATATCGAACTTAAGAGGTTGAGCGTCTTCCTTCCAGGCCGACCGCCAGAGCGAACCGTGGTATATAGCACTCCCTTTTTCCGGAATGTCCGGGTACTGGAATTGTTTAGTTAGGATGGGACTAAGGCTTAGTCTTGTGGTTCCTGTGGCAAAGACTTCAAAACCATCTCCTTCTTGTTCAAATTCATCTGGGCCGTCATAAACGATCTGATACTTCCCAACCGGCAATTCGGATAGCCCTTCGACTAGGTCATGGCGATCACCGGTTTCGCAAATTACTTTTGTTTTCCCTTCAGCCAAAAGTTGCCGCCCGATGTTCCCGACTTTCTCGTTCACTTCAACCAAAATCTTCCCTCTAACCTTATCCACCACGGTCACTACTTTTGGCTTGGGCCAGAAAACCAAATTCTCCATTGCAGCAAGCCATCCGATTGCGACCAGCGCACTGGCCAAGACTAGTCCCGAGACCCATTTTGCGATGCCATGATTTTTCCAAAGGCCAGAGAATTGCGGATCCATTGTTGGGCTCACAATTCCTAAAGGCGTTGAAACGGGTTGACTATTCGTGCGACGCGCCACGACCGTTTCCGTGTCGGCTTTGGCAAATTCTGATTTCGAACGGGGTACACTCCGATTATCCCAGCGGTAGTATTCCGCCACCAATGCCTGAAGGTTCTCAGCAGTGGAAATCGTATTCAGTCGCGACTCGACATCGGTCATGGTCAAGGGCCGCTCGGATGGGGTCAAGGCGATCATGTCCCCGACCAAAGCACTCAACTTTTCATCGACATCGGGTCGAACCGATCGTATGTCCGATACGAGCGGCGACATGCCAGGCCGCTCGAATGGTCGTTGCCCTGTCAATAGTTCATGGAAGGTGATGCCTAGGCTGAAGATGTCGGATTGCGGTGTCACCTGACGTCGGCCCAAAAGTTGCTCCGGTGACATATAAGCCAAAGTGCCTAGGACTTGATCGGCTCGCGAAAGGGCATCGTCCCCTTCCAATTCCAGGATCTGCGCCAAGCCCAAATCCAG
>JANMNK010000188.1:0-1773 GCA_031373875.1 Pirellulaceae bacterium
GCTTCGCCGAAATGGTGCATCCAAATGCGATTCACAAAAACGCGAGCCGTCAACGGATTCTCCGGGTGTACGATTTGTTCGGCCAGTTCACTCCGACCGCTGCCATCGGTAAACCGTACGGGATTAGCACCGGCCACGAGACGCAAAAATCTGCGGGGTGCTTCTTCTCCTGGGTTCCGCAAATTGCCTCGTAAAGCGACCTTCATATCCGAGCTTCCAGTCTCGGCCAGCACATGTGCTTGGTCGGTTTTCAATACGGGCTCGCGGGCGATCGCATCTCGCTTGGCAATCAATGCGTCAATGGCTTGTTGCTCTTCGGTACTTGGCTGTTTATTGTCCTTGGTCGCTGCAGCTTTTGCCGCATCGATCTGCTTGTCCAACTCGGCCATCTGCGTACGCAACTCGTTGAACGTGTTCGTTGTGGCTTGATCCGCGATGATCCGTTCTTGTTCAGTGGTATTGTTGAAAACACCGGCCAGCGAATAATAGTCTTGTTGCGGGACGGGGTCGAATTTATGGTCGTGACACCGCGCGCACGAAACTGTTACTCCCAACATCCCACGGGAAAGCGTGTCGACACGATCATCGAGAGTTTCGCTTTTCGCTTGCGAAATACTATCCGGATCCCCTCCATCGGAAATGTACGTCGGCCCCAGGGCAAAATAACCTGTCGCGACCATATCCGCAGGCGACCCAATCAAATCCCCGGCGATCTGCAGTTTAAGAAAGTCATCCCAAGCCATGTCGCTGTTGAATGCGTTGATTACCCAATCGCGATAGCGCCAAGCGTGACGATACTCGGCGCTATCCAAGAAACCGCCAAAGCCATCGCTGTATCGAGCGACATCCAACCAATGCCTTGCCCACCGTTGACCGTAAAGTGGCGACGACAAAAGCTCATCCAGTGTCTGTTGGACCGCCGTTGCATAATCGGACGAAGCCAGCGACACAAACGCGTCGACTTGTTCGATTGTGGGCGGCACCCCAACCAAATCCAAGTACATCCGACGCAAAAGAATATGTGGCTCGGCTGGCGGGGAAGGTGGCAAGCCCGCTTGCTCAAGTGATGCCAATACGAATCGATCGATCGGAGTGCGAGGCCAATCTTGGGCGACGACATCGGGAATATCCGGCGTGCGAATTGGTTGCCAAGCCCAGTGCTCGGTGCGGACTTTTTCCCAATCGACTGTATCCCATTTCGCAGTCGATTTGGGCGTGTTAGATAGGTCGCCGGACTTGGGCCAAGGTGCACCCATCTCAACCCATTTGGTAAGCCATGCAACTTGCTCATTTGAAAGCTTCCGATCGGGTGGCATTTCGAATCCATCGTATTTCACCGACTTGATCAGGAGACTCTCATCGGGCTTACCCGCGACAATCGCAGCCCCCGATTCTCCCCCGGCCATCAGCGATGCGCGACTATCCAGCAACAAACCAGCTTGCAGTTTTTCTGCTTTACCGCTGTGACAGGAATAGCAATTCTCAGCCAATAGCGGCCGAATTTTGGATTCAAAAAACTCGATCTTTTCGTCGGAAAATGAATTGTCGTCGGCTTGGGAAAAGCCATGCTGCGAAGCCATCATGCCAAGGCACAATACACATGGTCCCAGTAATAGCTTTCCCCCTCGAGCAAACAATTGCGGCTGCTTCATTTCCCACCACCTCGTCGCTTGAGCGTGTCGATCAAGACAGCACCGGTGAGCACCGCGCCCAGGACGATCTTCTGATTGAACGGATCGATATCGGTCAAGTTCATACCATTCTTAATCATCG
>JANMNK010000549.1:0-3636 GCA_031373875.1 Pirellulaceae bacterium
GAAAATTTTACGAGGCAACCGTTCCATCAAACTGTGTTGTCGCCAGAAGCTGCATGGCCAACTGATTGCAGGGAGTTTTTGACGAGCGTTCCGCTTCGGTCGTTGCCCCAAGAGAAGTGGGCAACATAGAAGTTTAACCAGATTCCGCTGTGGCGTTGGCTTGGAAACCTGATTGGAACATTTCAGCAGAAAAAGCTTGATGGAACCAAGGCAAATAGACACCGAGAGTCTTACAGTCTGAAGTTTCGCGATGGAAGCATCGTTTACTTGGGCAGTTCTACCGTAATGTTTCTCATCCTGTTCAATGAAATAGTCTCAAAGCTAGATCGTCAAGGGAATGAGCGGCAACGCGAAATGCGAGAAAGCCGTTTAAAGAAATCGATTTTTGATACATGCGGTTAGCGAACGAACGCGACTATTTTAGTGAACAGTACTATCGTGCCGAATAACGAACCGAACTTTTCGATGGATGAAACGCGGAAGTCAAGGATTAGTACGTTTGACTTGAGTTTGTCCATGAGGCTGCCGTAGGCGGCGTCAAGCTTTTTGGAAAGGCGGACCAATACTCACTACTAGCTCTAGCCCAATTTCTTGTAGTCGCCAGGCGCGACGTTGGGAAACATGTAACGACGAAAGGTTATTCCCGCCGAACGGGGCGATTAGGAGCTAAATTCCGAC
Organism: Pirellulaceae bacterium; assembly: GCA_031373875.1. Classification (GTDB taxonomy): domain Bacteria; phylum Planctomycetota; class Planctomycetia; order Pirellulales; family Pirellulaceae; genus JANMGV01. The sequence goes on from JANMNK010000549.1 coordinate 679, forward strand.
ATGCGATACGATGCTCACGGGCATTCGGCGGCAACCATCAAGACTCAAGGTCCGCGGACTATACTAGCCATTCTCACTTGACGTCTCCTTACATCGCGAGACTGCTGAAAAACGCCTCGATACTCTTTTTCTTCGAATGTATTTTCCGTCTGACGATTGTTAGTCCTTTCTTGTATCCGTTCGTTGCAATTCCATTGTGGCATTGTTGCTGCCGGCTGGATTGCTTCCCGAGCCAGAGTCTCCAGGTTGGCGTTCGTGGCGGCCCCACCACGCTTCGGCATCTTCAGTCGACCATCCGTCTGGGTCGCCAACTCGTTCAATCAGTTGTGCCAACGCGCGTGCAGTCTGCGGTCGCTTCGATCGTGACTTTTCAAGACAGGCCAGCAAGGCAGCTTCTAAACGCTCGTTGATCGGCTTGCCGAGTACTTTCGAGGGAGGCAGAGGAGTTGCATCGACATGCAATTGAAGAAGCTCGCGGATCGTGTTGGCTTCGAACACGGGCCGCCCAGTCAGCAAAAAGTAGCCCAACGCGCCGACTGCATACAGATCGCTCCGAGCGTCGATTCCTTTCGGCGTTTGGATTGCTTCGGGTGACATATACAAAGGTGTACCGGCCACAACGTCGCTGCCAAATCCTTTCCCTTCTTCGTCGATGGATTTTACTAAGCCAAAGTCCAGCACCTTTACAACATCAGGTTCGCCGCCTCGGCGATTAAGCATGATATTCGCGGGCTTGATATCTCGGTGTACCAGGCCCTTTGTATGAGCTTCGTACAAGGAACCGCAGATTTGCAACAGGATCTGCCGGACGCGGCCTTCGCGTTGCGGACCGTAACGTCCAACTAAACTTTGCAAATCGATACCGTCGAGGTATTCCATAGCGTAGTAGAAAACTCCCTCTGGGGTTCTCCCGTAATCGTAGATAGCAATCGTGTTCGGATGCGTAAGCTGGCAAGTGATCTGCACTTCGCGTTCAAAGTAAGCGATCATCTGGTCATTCACTATCGACAGGTTTAGCATTTTAACGGCGGTAGGTCGGCGAAGCATTGCGTGATGCCCCTTGTAGACAACTCCCATGGCACCGGCCCCCAATTCCTTTTCAAGCCGATACTGCCCGAGTTGTTTAGCTTCCACAGCTGCCTTCTGAGCATCGCGTTGCAACTTCGCGACAACCAAAGTGAAAACGAAGATGGCCAGAGAGCTGATCCCCAACAAACTGTACAGGCCCCAAAACGTCCATTGCAGGATGGTCAGAGGTCGAAACGCTTCGGCAACGTCTACTTCTGTGGTAACACCCATGTTAAAATCCGGCAACCATGTCCACGCGCCGACTACTGGCACACCGCGATAGTCTCGATACCCCGCGACATTCACATTGGAATTCCCGGCGACCGCGTCGGCTGCCATTATCGTCAGAGGCAATTCGGCTCGACGGCGAGTTGGCCGAAATCCCTCTATTATGTTTCCTCCCGGATCGCGAACCTGAATGTTTAGAATCGATCGCGAGTCCTGATTGTCCGCTAACAACCCCAACAGGATCAGATCCGAGTCGAATCGGCTGTTCGAGACCATGGTTCCCGTTTTGTCGAACGCATACGTCTCGCCCGACTCACCGATCCTTCCTAACTGAAGAATTTGTGTGAACTTTCGTTCTGGACGTACTTGGAACGCGAGAGTCGCGACGACTCGAAAGCTGGCATCTCGCACTGGAGCCGCCACATACATCGTTGGCACGCCCGTTCGCAACTTCCCGTATTCGTCTTTCATTGCTGCGACACTTGGAAAGGGAGGCGTCACGGCACTGTGGCCATCTAAAGCGCGGGAGAGCATCGCGTCGAACTCTACGATGTCGTTACGGCCGATCAGCTCTTGGGAAGATGCCGACACGATCAGCTTTTTCTCATCGGCCACAATATAACCAACAAAGTCATGCGACGCCATCAACGACCCCAACTCTTGCTGTAACTGCCGATGCACGGTTCGATCGAGCAGACCTACTTCCGGGGCGGCTGATGAGGGGGCGTCCGCAATCATTTTGTATATTATCTCGCGCACTTGAAGGTCATTCGCTGACGATTCTGTCGTGGCGGTCTCGACATTCAACCAAGTTCCCAGCATTGCGGTCTCGACGTTCAACAACGTCGTGAGTTGCGATTCCAAGTTCTTCTTCATGGTCGACTCGATTGCGCGGCGCACAATTAGCCCGATCGAAGCCAACAAGACAACCGCGATGATGGGCCATATCCATATCCGCTTCTTCAAGTAAGTGCCAGCGCGGGTCATTGTCCGTCCGGTACGCGTCGCGCTGAACGTCATATGCGGACCACGTCGTGCTCCGTGGCTAGACCGGAAACGGAGGCGATCGATAAATCTCATGTTGGTTTCTCATGGTGCCTTCGTCGGGCAGTCGGGGCACAGGACGAGTGTCAAAGTCTCTGAGACCTAAAGCGTTTTGGGGCACGAATTTAGCTTTTGCGATAATAGCCGAGGGTAGGCACGATACAGGGAGTAGGCAGGCACTTACACCATCATAATTCGACGTGCCTCAGAAGTGAAGCAAAACTAAGTGAGAATGAGGCTCGGGCGTATGCAACCTCATTGAGACGCCCAACAAATGGGGGCCACCGTACTTCTTGCAAAAAAGTTTGCCCCTTAAAGCTCGAAGATGGTCTCTAAGACAATCTTAATTCGCGGCACATTGCGTGTATTTCAAGTCATTCTGTCTACTCCATTGTACTTGCAACGTTTTTCATCTATCCCGCCGCCAAACCGACAATTTCCATTGCACAATGTGGGTGGCATTATCAATGATCGCTGCTGATCCTGTCATCTGCCACCGTCGAAATAATTTACTGCTGATCCATCGAACTGGGCTTGCGCGTGGGAGATTGATACCGTTGCACTAACAAACTTACGAGCCACGAAACTGCAACCAGCGCAACCACATGCCCGACAACA
>JANMNK010000205.1:0-7551 GCA_031373875.1 Pirellulaceae bacterium
ATTCATGGAAGTTGGGTTGATGAGTGCATTCAATCTGTCTGGTGAACTTCGCGGCTGCGATTTTGGTGATGCAAGGCTTAACAAACGAGCTTGCAAGGTTATCGATGCTCTGGGCCAAAAGCCGAACATTAGCATACCGGCCGCGTTAACGGGACGCGCCGATATAGAGGCCTGCTATCGGCTTATGGACAATGAAAATGTCAAGCCGGATAAGGTTCTCCAACCTCATATGGAAGCAACTTACAAAAGAGTCGAACAAGAAGACTTTGTCTTGTTTGTGCAAGACACGACCGAGATTGACCTGACTCGACCTCAACAACAAGTTGAAGGGGCAGGCCCGATGGAATCCGAGGCTCGTCGTGGAGCTTTCTTTCATCCGATGGTGGCTTTCAACTTTGCCGGTGTCGCATTGGGAATAGTTGGGCACAAGACCTGGACTCGCGTAGCTCTAAAAAAGTTACCTGCTTCAGAGAAATGCGAGGAACGGCGGAAGACCCCGATCGAAGAAAAGGAGAGCTTCCGTTGGCTCGAAGGTTTGGATGCGTCCAAAAGAACTGCCCAAGCATGTCCGGAGACAACATGCGTTTGCGTAGGTGACAGTGAGGCCGACATTTATGAGCTCTTCGTAGCTCACGCTCAATCTAATACAACAAATCTCAAGTTGCTGGTGCGAGCCGGTCAGAATCGAAATACAACTGGCGAGGATGATTGGAAAGGTCAAGTTAGGAAGACAGCGAAAATCGGTACTCAATCGGTCTGCATCCGAGCAAGAGAAGCGAAGATTGATATAAAACAATCTGCACGAACTGCTTCGCGCCAAGCAAGAACTGCCGAGCTCGAAATTCGCAAAGCCAGAATTGAAGTGGCTCGCCCAGTTAACGCCTACGCTATACTACCGAAGCATGTGACAGTGAATGTTGTCTTATGCGAGGAAACGAATCCGCCAGAAAATGAGGAGCCCATATGTTGGATGCTCGTAACGACATTGCCAATTGAAACAGACGAAGATGTCCAGCGGGTCATTCGGTCATATTGTATTCGGTGGCAAATTGAAGTTTTTTTCAGGACACTAAAATCGGGATGTCGCATTGAGTATCGTCGCTTCGAGGCTATCGACCGAATATTCAACTGCCTCGCGTTTCTAAGCATCGTGGCTTGGCGTTTAATGTACATCTGTCACATGGGCCGCGAGTGCCCCGATATCGACTGTGAAGTTATCTTCGAACCAAGTGAATGGAAGAGTGTTTATGTAACGCTAGGTATCAAGGTCCCCGAGACTGGATGTCCAACTTTAAACGAAGTGGTTCGCGCGATCGCACGATTGGGTGGCTTCATGGATCGGCCCAAAAACGAACCCGGTACCCAAACTCTTTGGGTCGGACTACAACGCTGTTACGACCTGTCCAACGCGTGGAATGCTTTCGGACCGGGATCCAAAAAAATTTCGACCGCCTAACTTGTGTGGTACAACGAGCAAGTACTCTTGGGGGAGAGGGATCGAGGGTGAGGGGGAAAATCGCGTCCAGCAAAGGAACCCTCGTCGACGACCGGTTCGTCACTCGCCAAGTTAACACCATCGCGAGTCGAAATTGAAGGACCCGATGGTTCGATCGAAGCCCTCCATGCGTCTCCAAACGCACAACGCGCCATGCGTCTTCATTCGCATGATGTCGCCAACCTCCCTTTCTTACCTCCCTCTCCCTCAAGTACTCTTGGGGGAGAGGGATCGAGGGTGAGGGGGAAAATCGCGTCCAGCAAAGGAACCCTCGTCACCGGCCGGTTCGTGACACGCCAAGTCAACACCATCGCGCGAGTCGAGATCGAAGGCCCCAATGGCACGATAGAAATACTCGAAGGCACACCTATCCATCCCATCTGGTCAGTTGATCGTGGCGATTGGATACCACTTGGCGAATTAACCGAAGGCGAAACCCTTCACTCTGCCATCGGCCACGCCCACGTCCGCTCGCTAACCCTCCTCAACGTCGCCATCCCCGTCTACAATATCGAAGTCCACGGCGAGCATGTTTACGAAGTGGGCGAACTGGGGATCCTCGTACACAATGCGGCAGAATGTGCATGGAAGAGTTTTGAGAAATGGCGAGCGAAGAAATATGGGGATGACATCAGTGTACGAAATGGCGGACTCACGAAAGGCGTCGACCTGATACTGAAGAACGGTGATTGGGTCGAACAAAAGGCCTGGCGACCTTCCGTGTGGAATAAGATGGCCAGTTCGAGAAGGAATGAGAAGATGCTTGAAGGTCTTGAAAATCAAGTGAACAAGTTCATTCTAAAGTACCCGAACGGCAAACTGATTGTGGAATTTGCTTGGAAGATGCCTGTAGAAGTGGCAAAAAAGATGGGTGACCTTAAAGCGATTCATGGAAACAAGCTCGAGTTTTTCGATGGTTTCTGGAAAAATGGTGGGTAGCGGTGTGAATGCAACGATGGAGAAACCAATAGAGTTTGATGTGCGAGGAATTAAGTGCTTACTTGCTCATTGTAGCGCGTTGGAGGGCGACAAGAAAACATTCTTTCGTCGAGGTATTACTCTGATGCAGCATGTGGATACAACGTTTCTCAAGCTCGGACCTTTTCCTACTCAGCCGGATCCAAATCCATTCGATCGATTGGAGTCAGATGGGCGCATGATTGCATCGCTCGCCTTTACTCATCCAATTTTGGAACCTACCAATCCCGTCTGGAATCAGGTTGGTTGGGAACAAAGAGGAGAATTTGCAGGAGCGTTCGGGAACGGAGTGCTAGACGATTCCTTTCGCGTGAACAGCTTTTCTCCGATGCGCGACGACTTTCCTGATTTTCCTAGCGCGCTTCAGGATCGCGCTGAGCGGTTTCTCAAACTTTTCGAGTTCCTGGTCCCCCATGTGAAACCTCGCTTTGGCTACGTGGATGATGTTGACGGGCCAGAAATTACTGACAAGCAAATTAACGACTCCGAGCTAAGAAAGCTATTCTGGGTCACATGGTTTGGTCCTCAGTACCTCGACAAACACGGCAAGCAATTCTTTTTGAAAGCACCGGTCTATCACGCCAAGGAGTTGGAAGGTGGTGTTTTGGTTCGAGTGACAGAAAGGTGGTGGGACTTTGCCGAAACGAATCCCAAAGTCGCGTTGGATTACTTTCGGCAGAAATTTGCACGGATTCGCGCAAACCGATGCGTCATCTGAAACAGCAAGACAGCAATTTTTCAAAAGTAAGCAGCAGTGAAATCACGAGAGGTTTGGACGGATGGATAAATTCGATCTGTTGCGAGAGACAGGGACGTGCGGCATCAACTATGGGATACCGACAGAGGACTTGATTGACGAGCTTTCGATCTGGGACGAAACCTATGGGATCAGTCATATTTCGAACGTCGAAGAAGACCGCGTGACGGTTCATTTTGAACGGCTGCCCGAGAATCTCGATGCATTGGCCGAGGAGATCGCGGAATTCTGCCCCGACATTGTGCAACAGGGCTTCGATAACTACCCAGGGTACGTCGAGTTGGAAGATCAGTTTAGCGCGGAAGCGATCGCAGAGATGCGTAATCTGATGGAAGGCGTGGATATAGATTCAGCCGATTGTGGTATGGAGCTTCTGAAAAGACATTTGTTGAAGCACAAGTCGATCGAATTGTGGTGGGATTAAGAAAAAGTTGCGGGCCAATCATCCTGTTAAAAGCGAAGATACGACTACACGTTGCTTCCTCGAACACGACCGCCCCGTGCAAAAAGTTCGTTATGGAGTTTTCGCGGTAGTGGATTGCGTCAAAATGAATGACATACATTGTTGTCTTTAGTTCATAAATGACTTCTCCGAACGGGGACCGCTGGAATGGCCGCGCTGGACATAGGTTTCGGATTACTGGCTGGATTAGTCTTTCGAGCCGGTTGTTTTGTGGCGGGGACGCTTGTGGCGCTGTCGGCGGTGCCGGGCGACGTAACGCAAGACTCTATTTGGGCGGACGATGGTTGGCTTTCTAGATCTGGCGGAACAGCGACGGCAGTTGTGGAAGAAACCGAGTCGACGCTCGCCACGGATACGCTGCAGGTAGTCTCTGGGCAGCGGCTTATGGTCGAAATCGAAAGCGTACAGCTGGGCGCTCGAATTGGTACTCGAAATCCGCGACCTTGGGAGAATGACTATACGTTCCCTGACCCGGTACGCGAGGATTGGATCAAGCTATCCATCACGGTCGAGCGATCCGATGGCGGTGTCGTTGATTTGGAAGTGCTTCGCCCTCGCGTTTGGGTCGAGCAGCAAGGCATCGCTGCTGGCAGCCTATTACCGCTGAATGTCGAAGAGCTTGAAGTCGATGGTTTGGCTTTTGTGCATGCGGTCGAACCGTGTCCCGAAATAGCTTCAGGCCCTGGCAACGTCGTCACGGGCCGCTTCGTCACTCGCCAAGTCAACACCATCGCCCGAGTTGAAATCGAAGGCCCGGACGGCAGGATAGAAATTCTCGAAGGCACGCTCATCCATCCGATCTGGTCTGTCGATCGCGAGGATTGGATACCGCTCGGCGAGTTAATCGAAGGCGAATCACTTCAAGCCGCCGACGGTCCCGCCGTTGTTCGCTCCATCACGCTCCTCACCGTCGCCATCCCAGTTTACAACATGGAAGTGCACGGCGTGCATGTGTACCAAGTCGGCGAGTTCTCGATCTTGGTTCACAATTCTGGTGGAATCGATTGCAATGCAATTGGCAGACTTGGAGAGCGATTGGGTTTAGATAAATTGAAGGCAAAAGGATGGACACCTATTGCCTCGCTCACACACGGTCGAAACGGCTTAGATGTCATTGCTCAAAAAGTTATTCGAGGTAATCTGCGAACAATCATTGTGGAAATCAAAGCAAATGGAGGTCAACTTAGTAGATTACAACGGCTGGGTGCAGAAGGATACGCAATGAACGTAATAGGCCGCTTCAAAAGATTGAACTTATCACCAGAGGCGCGACAAGCATTGAATCTTCTTCAGTCGACAATGGAGTCCGGGACTCTTCGGGGGATAATGATGCGATTTGATTGGCGGAGTGGGGATATGGTAGAAAAGACTTTGCGATGGTTGCCGAGCTAACATGACAACAAAAAAACGAATAACAACCTGGACATTCGAGTCTGCTGTAAAATCGGCTCGAATCGCGCTTCGGGAAAATCGCAGCCTAAGTAAAGAAATTGCTTTTTATCAATCTTTGCCACTCGATGAATCGCCGCAAGTTCATTGCTCGCAATTGGGCAATACCATTGGGGTTGAAAGGAATTTTGAACTGCTTTGCCTTCTTGCGCATTACGCGTCAACCGAGCCCATACCCGACGACGTTTGGCGAAGATTGCATATAGTCTGGCGTTACGAGGCTTTCAACGCTTTTGTTTATATTGAACGGCTAGAACAACTGGTTCGGGAAAATCCGGGCAAGTCCGTCAGACGAATGCGCATTGCAGAACCCAGTGCTTTGACCATGTCAGAGTTTTTGATGACGCTTGCACTCAGTGTCGTCATTGGGGAAGAAAGGGCCGCAGAGTGGCTGTGGAATAAGTGTTTATATTACTTCGAGATGCCTTTGCCGTATGTCAAAGCCGATACGTTTACTCTTGGCCCCATAGCTCCTTTCCTGCTGAAATTGTACGGTCTGTATCGTGGATTTCATGTTGATCTGGAAGCGAAAGGCGTCAAAATCCTGAAGCCATTTCAGGACATTTTCGATGCGTGGGACAAGCCGCAACTTTTAGAGGACGCAGTAAGGAAACTTTGCGAACTCCATGCTTGGAAAGTCGTGAATTATGATTTAGCGGATAATGACCTTATTTTTGGGGTGCAAGTTGGAGTTCACCAAGAATTTCCGTCGGAGATACTGCTCATCCAACGGATTCGTCAGGATCTTGGATTATCAGTGCCAAATCCTGATCACCCAATTCTCCGTTCACCCCTCATGAAAATGCCATTTCCATGTCCCAAATCCGGCTACGACCCATGGCTGGCCGCGTCATTGGAAAAAGTGCGTAGATACATGCCCGAATTACGCATTGAATGGGAAGAAGAATTTCAGAGACTTGGCCCGTCCGATCCACGACGTCTGCCCGATACCGATTTCCCAGTTAACGACATGTGACCCCTATCATGTGAAGCAATGAATGCGAATCTAAATGAATCGTCAAATTCGGATGTTGAGTCGCTTGAGGAAACTTGGAAGTGGACGCTGAATAGATCCGAGCATGAAACGACCCAAGGGAATGTCGTCAAGGCTTGGTATATCCCGCCTATCCTTCATCTGCGCGAAGGTCAGTCCGCACAAAGTGAAGCAAAAAAATGGGAAGCAGCCGATGTTGAGTTTTTCAGTCGAACTGATATACCATTCGAAGTGCTCAATCCCGACAAGCAAGGTGGACTCGGAACGTCCGACATCACCATCCAAGGAATCATTCCACGGAAATGAGAACCAGGCAGATGGACACCGGAAAGGGTAAAAACGTGCCATCCATCTTCAGCAGATTGTAAGCTTTTGCCATTGCGTCGGATTGGCGGATCTATACTGGTGTCTTTGCCGTGACAGTGGGTGTCGACACATCGGCCACATCAGCTTGTCAAAATATCCAAGCTGGAAATTATGGTATGGCCGCGCTGGATATAGGCTTTGGATTACTGGCTAGGTTAAGCTTTCGTGATGGCTGTCTTGTGGCGGGTACGTTGGTGTCGCTTTTAGCGTTGCGTGGTGCCATTGCGCATGATTCGATTTGGGCAAACGATAGTTGGCTTTCCATTGCGGGCAGGGAAGCGACATCGGATGCTTTGGAATCGCTACCGATTTCGGTTCCAACTCGGACGTTAGTTGAAATCGAAAATGTTTCACTCGATGTTCGGATTGAAACTTGCAATCCGCGTCCTCCGGAGAATGACGATACATTCCCTGACCCAGTGCGGGAAGATTGGGGCAAGCTTGCCATAACTGGAGAGCGATCCGATGGCGGTGTTGTTGATTTGGAGGCGCTCCCACCGCGCGATTGGGTCGAGCAGCAAGGCATCACTGCCGGAAGTCTTTTGACACTGAATGTCGAGGAGTTGGAAGTCGACGGCTTGGCCTTTGTGCATTCGGTCGAACCATGTCTCGAAATGGCTTCCGGCCCCGGCAACTTCTTCACCGGGCGGTTCGTGACCCGTCAGGTCGCTCGCCCGATGGCTCCATCGAGGTGCTTGATTGCAAACCCATTCATCCCAACTGGTCTGTCGACCGCGAAGATTGGGTGCCGTTGCTCCGCAAATTGTGCGCGTGTTGGCAACGTTTTCCTGGGACTCACGTCACCAGGCTAGCGCTTGCCGTTATTCCGCAACTATGGAAATTACGTGGGATGGTCAGGTATCAAATGCGCTACTGCGGAAGGGTCACGCATATTCGATTGATGGAACGATAAACTGGACTGGACATCATCTCCTAGTGGCTTGTCCCAGCTAGATTTTGGGGTTGGTGACTTAGAGGCTATCCGAAAACTGTTATTGGCGTAAACCTCGATTTTTTGCATGATTAGCACACTTGTTTCAATTTAGCAA